>JAIRSB010000234.1 GCA_031255655.1 Spirochaetaceae bacterium
ATATTTTCCAGCCTTGCCATTCACAAAAACACTGCGAAAGAAGCTGTCAATAAATTTTTTGCCGGACGCGCATACGGCGATATTTTTTCAGAAGGCATTATAAAACAGATAAAGATAAATATAAACGAAATAGTCAACAAAAATGATTTTTCACTGCCTGCTGAAGAACTCGCGCGTGAACTTGATCCACTGATAGACAACGCGATAAAAAAACTCGAAGAGCGCGTAAGCGAAATGACCATCTCCGAATTCATAGGAACGGCGCGGACGCGGGACTTGCAGAATTACATCGCGGATTTTATGGAAAGCGCAGATGGAAAAGAATTACTGCGCCGTCTAATAGAGGCGCTAATAGACGCGATTACAAACGAAAAACCGGAAACGAACCTTGCCGGACTTCTAAAACCAGACATAATCAGAAACGCTGGATATTTCATTGAACGGAACACACCCGTATTTATCGATAAACTCATATCGTTTATCAATAAATCAAGAGCTGAAATTGATCAGCTTATCAACGAAGCCGCGAAACAACATTTCAAAAAAAACGACGAAACAAGCAGTTCCGTAAAAAATTTCGTGTTTACAGCTATCGCCAAAAACGGCGGATTTACGGACAAAATCATCAGGATACTGGAAAAAAACCGCATCAACGCTGGTGAAAAATTTTCTCTGAAATTAAAAACATATTTGGAAAACACAAGCGCCGGAGATCTTATATCACGGATTAAAAACGAAAAATCCGAAACATTGAAAGCCGAAAATATCGCACATGCGGTCAGCGGCGGACTGCGCGAAATACAACTCGAAAACTATCCGACGTTTACCACGCTTATGAATACCAGCATAAAATCAATAATTCCAAATATCAACCTTTCATTCATAAAAACAAAACTTATTTATGGCAAATTAAAAAAAATAATCTGTGATAAATCAAACAGCATGACACTTCAAGAAAAACAGGAAAAAATAAATGAAATCATAGACGCTTTCATGAGACAAAAGGCTGCCGGAATTTCTAATTCCGGCATAAACGAAAATACATTCAGAAAAATAATTTTCCGGCAGTGGGACCGCGGCATAGACGCCGGAACATTCACGGCGGATAAATCTGGTGAAGTCCAATGGGAACAAATACTAGCAAGCGTAAAAAAACACAAAATAAACGATATTTGCCGCAGATTACGAACAGAAAAATTATACGACAAAGCGGCGGAGACGGTGCAGACCCTCATCACGGATAATCTGAACACAATCCTAGGCGGCAATGTTTTTGACATAGCAAAAAACGAACTAAGCGCTCTGACCCCGTCCCAAGTGAATAAAGTCGTGCAGGCATTCATGGGAACACAGTTGAAACCCATAAACATAATAGGCGCAATACTCGGTGGAATAGCCGGAGCCGCCACCGTATTCATAACATATATCTTAAAAACGCCGGAAAATTTTACATGGCCGTTGTTAATTTTTTACGGAGTTATATTCGCTATCGTAGGAATAGCCACAAACTGGGTGGCGATAAAGATGTTGTTCCACCCCTACAAAAAAACATTAGGGATTAATTTCCCGCCGTTTGTGGGAGTAGCGTCCTGCAAACAAGCCGAATTTGCGGGCGGCATCGCGAATTTAATCCGCAAAAATATGCTGAACGAAGAATCCCTGAGCCGGTTTTACGCGGGGAAAAAAGACGAACTGCTGTCAACATGCAAAAAACGCCTTTCCTCTGAAAATTACAAATTTATAGACGACTTTTTCTCAGACGATACACGCTGCGCCGCGTTTACGGACAGCGTATTAAATTTCCTGCGTGATTACATAACAAAATCAAGCGCTGAATTGACGGAGCATATTGACAAATACATCATGAAACGGCTTGAGGCGGACGGCGCGGAAAATCTCGCGGAACAAATACGGGATATACTGCTTCAAAAACTGGCCGGCGGCGATTTGGCGGAACATATAGGCAGAAAATTGCAGGAAAACGTGGAAGGCAAAACCATCAACGAAATTCCATATATCAGCGAAAGCCTTGTCTTTTTATACCGTTGCTGCCTGCGGGACGCGCTCGACACGGAAAAAATCGCCGCGTTCGCGAAACGGCAGGAGGCGGCTTTTAGCAATTATATAAAAAATAATACCCTGAACGATTTATCCGAAAAAGAAAACATAGACAATTTTTTTGCACGGCTGACAGAAAAAATACCGGAGGCAGCGAAAAAAGCGGCCTCGGCAGCTGCGGACATTTTATCAAAAAAACGAATATACAGAAATCAATCAATTGAAGACTGCTTCGGCGGAATTACAACCGCTTTAATCAGCCGCGCCCGCCGCGTCAAATTAGTTTACAAACTGATTGCCGGACAAAAAAACGCGATCGTTGACAGCGTCATGAACAACGCGGGCGGCAATTCGTTTTTCGGGCAAATTGTGAAACAGGCGGCAAATGCGCTCATGCGGAAAGATGTCGAGGCCGTCGCCGGAATAGTGATAGACGAAAAACTTTTTCCGTTCCTTAACAAACACGGAGACGACATATTTGATATGATAAACTCCGCGCTGGAAGTCCCGTTCGGCTTTGACAGCGAAATCTTTAATAAAGATAAAATAGAAACAGAATTATGCCGCCTGTCTTCCGGCGGCTTGTTTTTAAGCTCCGCTAAAAATTTCTTATCGGTGTTTCTGGAACGTGCCGCTTCCGAAAAACTCGAAAAAACACTTTCTTTTGTAAACGCCGGCACGCTTTCAGGCCTTTTAGAAAGACTAAACACGACACTCGCACCGCTCATGCCTGAAATTAGCGCGTGGGCAGCAGGCAGCGAAGCGGAGACAGCGTTAAAAAAACCTGTTTCGGTGGTTTTAAGCGCTTTCAAAAACACCCCGTCCGCATCGCTGCTGCGCGGTATAGATGCGGGTACAGAAATCAAAAAAATATCAATTCAATTTTTCGGCAGTGAGGCGGTTTTAAGCAGTGCAAAACAAATTATAGGCGGCGCCGCACGGAAAATATTGAGTGATAAAGATTTCTACAACCACACCCTTTTCCGCGAAGACCTGTCAAACTTCATGATAAACTGCGTGGAAAAAGAAAAATACGCCGGATTTCACGAAGCCCTCGAGCGCTATCTCAGCGAATTGTTCAGCAAAGCGAACACACTGACAGCCCCCGCCGTGAAAGACGCTCTGTTCGGGGACTATTTTCTGCCCGCGCTGCTGAGAGCCGGCGAAAATCATTTCCCCGGCCTTGCAAATTCACTTTCATTGTACGACGCTGTTGAACGCGAAATAAAAATGATGCCGCCCAAAGAGATTGAAGAGATGTTTTATAGCTTTGCCGGCTCGTATTTCAAAAAAATTATTTTTTACGGCTGGATAGGCTTATTCGGCGGACTTTTAAGCTACGCGCTGTCCTGTTTCGCCCCCAGACTAATCAGCTGGACATTTCCGCACTGACGTGATATAATGTATACTATGAAAAATGAGACACCCGCAGGGACAGCAAAATTTCTCGCAAAAAGGATGACTCGGGAGGGCATCTGTGCGGTACGGCTCCGTAAAAACGCGCTTTCCGCGCCGCGCACCAGCGTGAAATCTCTAATTACCCCCCCCCCCCCCCGTTCTTTGTAATTTCTTTTTACAGACAATATATACACGTTCTTCACCCGCCGTAAGGCGTGGAGAAAACGTATTTTTTTAGGGTTTTAGCGGCAGTCTGCCGTATAAATATTTTTATTTTAAGGAAGGTAAAATATGAAAAACTACAAAAAACTTTTTGGCGCCGCGTTAGCGGTATTCGCGCTCGCTTTCGCGGGATGCGACAGCGCCGGAGAATCCGGCTTAACGCTCCCGTCGAACGACGGCAGCGGCGGACGGCAAGTACCGGTTGAACTTAGGCTTGAGTACCTGAGGGTCTATTATTCCGCGGACACAGCGAACAATCTCGTAACTAATTTCAACAAAGCTTCGGCCGACTATACGATTTTAGGCGTGGAATCGGGGGCGGAACTTAGAGTGGAAGCCAAAAGCGGGGATCCGAATGCTTCCGTAACCATTTCTTGGAGCCGCGATTTGAAAAACGGCGGGTCTGAAAGCGGCTCAGCGGAACCGGTTTCGGACGGCGAAGAAGCTGTACTTGACGGCATAAAAGCGCCGGAAAAAGGCAAAACGAATGGGGACACATTTATTGCCATAGACATCAAAAAGGGCGGCGAAACGTTCAAAATCGGAGTTACCATAAAGACTGAGGGTGCGAACACATCGTTGTCCAGCCTTTCCCTGACAGAAGGCGGCAGCGAACTACTGCCGAAACTGGACTTTGGCGGCACGGATGACGAGGGCGAAGTACGCTTCTACCCCTCCGTCTACCGCTACACCGCCGCGCAGAAAAAGGCGAAGCAGAATATAACCATAACGGCAAAGACGATGGCGGCGGGGTCTACAATAACGCTCAGCGTAGACGGCGCGAAGGTGAGTGAACCGACTGTCGGAGAGATTCCCGCCGAGCCGAACGCTTCCGTCAGAACGGGCGCGCTGTTCGATGTGGACTTCGAAGTGCCGGAGGGCGAAAATCCGCCGCCTGCCGCGGACGAAGAACCGCAAATACTAGGCCATATATACACATGGACTATTACAGGCGGGGAGTTGGGCGCGGACGCGCTGTCGCTTGTGTTTGACGTGGCAAACGAAGATGATTCGAGCAGGTACTACGTTACACTCGTGCCTCCGCCGGACCCGAATATAGCGGACGCGCACTTGTCCTCCCTCCAATTCTGGTACATGGGGGCTAACCAGCAGGCTATTGGAACATTCCACCCCGACACGACGGAGTACGAACTTACCGCGCCCTCAAACGCGACAGGAGTGCAAATCAGCTCTCTTACGCCGCGCGGCACTGGAATTCCCACTGTAGAATACTGGATGTCCAATAACGCGGAAAACAAAACTAAAGTGGGTGATAATTTCACTAACTTCGATTTTTTAACGAATGGCTTTCAGCCAAAAAACGGCATAACCCTGCCCGCGGCGGGGAGCGATGATGTGCTTTTCGTAGCGGTTAAAGTAACGTTGAATGGCAAAGATGATGAGACGAGGGTCTACACTGCGAAGTTCAGCAGGGCCAGGACCGGTGAGATCACTACATACAGCGGTACTTACACCGTTACAGGAGAAGGCTATACCCTGTCGAGCATCAAGGCGCTTACTAAAGATGGTGGGAATGCTGATGTTACGATCGATAAGCTGGATAAAACATGGACGGTGGTTATTGACAAGGATAAAGGCGCTCCTACAGACTATATCGCGTATTTCGCGAAGGGTGAAAATGGCAAAGACGGCAACTACAGCGTTAGCATTTCCGCTCCCTCCGGCGGTTCGGGCGAGTTAGCGTTCATCATAAATTCCAGCAATATGTACCGCCTCGTAACTACGGCTAAGGATTTGGCAACTATCGAAACAAATCAAAACTATCTGCTTCAAAACGACATAGACCTTACAGAGTTGGGTCCCAATTGGGATGGGCCTGACGGCTACGCCGCAACCTTTGATGGCAATGGAAAGACGGTGACGTTACGACTTTCAAAAACGAATAATGACACAGGTATGTTCGATACGCTCGGCAACAACGCTGTTATCAAAAACTTGAATGTGAAAGTTACCACGGCGGAAGGCGGATTGTCTATGGGAAATAGCGTTCACTTCGGCGGGGTCGTGGGATATATTGAAGGTAATGGAACATACACATTAAGCAACATCTCGATCAGCGGAAAGTTAATCTACAAAATTGATAACCCCAATGATGTCCAATGGCTGCTTGCCGGTGGATTGGTCGGAGAAGTCAGAGGATCACCTACTCTTACGATAAGTGACTGTGAAGCCGACATCAATATCAATGCTAATATCAAAATAATTGGAAATGCTACAGGATATACACAACCGCTGGGATTTGGCGGATTGATAGGGAAAATCGGTACAGATAAAGGAAAGGTTACAATCAGCAACAGCCGTACAACAGGTACAATAGAGGCAATTATGGATAATACTA
>JAIRSB010000240.1 GCA_031255655.1 Spirochaetaceae bacterium
TGTTGCCACCTCCAAACCCCAGTGAAAAGCAGATTGCGGACGGTTCCTATGTGTGCAGCAGGGCAGAAATATTAAGGCTACCATCTCTTTACGACCTGATTTTGGGTGGTGAACGAATCACCTACGATAATACTCAGTATGTAAAGCCCGGTAAATCAGGGACTAAATCAGTCGCTATCCGTATTAACAGTGGAAAGGTGACCGAGATTATGGCTGTCCAGCAAGGGCAGGGTGAAACGGCGAGGACCTACGCAACGGCAACCGTATACTATTCGGTTGAAACGCCGGTGTGGATTCCATCGGGCGCTGATTTTGACAAAGTATCCGATTTCAATGAAGCAAAATCTATGATTCATTAGAGGTCTGTTAAGTAACACAGTAGTTCCCGATATTTTTTCCCACCGGGGCGATGGACAGCGCAAGCCGTTCTCCGCCCCGGATTTTGCCCCTTGTTTTATCTTGCCAGTCGAGGCTCAGTCGCAGAATATCAATTTACAGGTCCCGGCAATTTCTAACACAAAAGTATAATGCGTTGGGAGGGAAAAGTGAGTTACCAAAGAATGACCTAAATAGAACGGATGGATATATTCAAATTGCTGTATGTTGAAAGTCCAAAGCCCTCAGCCATAGAGCAGCCTTGAACCGAAAGCCTTCCAGTATTACCCGCGAAATAGCTAAAGGCATGGGCAACAGGATGTATAACCCCATCATCGCCGAAGCTAGACACATAGAAGCCAGAAGAAATCAGCGTCCACCCCTAAAATGACCAATGATGCATGGGCTATAATCAACCTCAACTGGAAAAAAGATGGGCGCCTGAAGAAGTTTCGAGGTGGCTTGGAAAAGAATATCCTGAATATGCCATGCCGGGTAAAACCATATACAACGACGTATTTTTTTACATAAAGAGGAACTGAATAAACCGGCGCTGAAAGACTTGCGGCTTAGGGAGAAGACACGGAAAAATGGGAAAGAGTACAAGTCCGCGATATTGGTGACAGTGGAACGGAATAGCCGGTTTGTACAGATGGATATGCTTAACAGCATGGGACGCTCAAACGGTACGGAAGACCATTGAGAAGCGGTTCAAGAGGCTGGAAGGACATTTGAGAAATGTCCATAACCTTTTTCAGAGGAAGGAAAACAATGAGCACAAAGAGCTGTCAGAACATCTTGCGATGGCCGTTTATTTCTGTCATCCCCATTCATCGTGGGAGAAGGGGGCGTGTGGGAATGCCAATTATCTGATATGGGACATGATGTATCCTGTGAATGATTTCCGTGAATTGAGTCAGAGGGAGGTGTCAAAAATAGCGCGGTTATTAAATGAGCGGCCAAAGAAAACACTTGGTTTTAGAACGCATTATAAGGTATTCTCTGAATTGTGCTAGGAATTACTGAATGCCTCTATAGGAATATCAACTGAATCGCTATTAAACCTGATATGTCTAGCGCTGATAGATTTGAAAATAATGCTCACAGCGAAACAAAAGACAAAATGATATTCTGTATTCATTTTGTATAAAAAAAGGCTTTACTTTCAAAAAACATGCTGATAGCATAGTTTGAATGACGTATTTCGGAAAATATATTACTTCTATTTTTATAAAATATATTATAAAATCAAAAGCCGCGCCGGATAAATGCATCAGCCTGCCGGTACGAAAAATATATCCTAAATTTGACAGCGCATCGCGTTGTGAAAAGCATTCGTTTTTAGAAGCCGCTAAAGCTCTCGAAAGTCAAGGAATACTTGAATTGATATGGGAAAAATATGATAAAAAAAATACTTTGAAGTCTTTAATGTGCGTCAACAAAAACAAATTATTCAAATCAGTTGGAAAAACTTTTCCTAGATTGACGATTAAAAGAATTAAAAACGCAGCGCAAAATTTAAATCTGCTTAGTGAATCCAGTAATAATGGGAAACTGTTAAGTTTTGTCATTGAAAATTTAACAATGATGGAAATTGAGCATGGAATTAATTTAGAGGCGTTTATGGATTTTTACAAACTGACTGAGGAATTATATAATAATTCATATAACAAATATGATTCAGAGCTTTTGACTTCGCGGTATTCACTTCTTGATGGTATAACTCCGCGCGCGTTATCAATAAAGCTTTACAACGATTCAAAACGAATTGATTTAATTAAAAAGCTTTTTTCCCGTGTTGTGACTCGTGCAAAGAAGAAAGGAATTCGTGTTCCAGATTTTTCATTTATTACTCGATCATTTCCTGAAACGTTAATCTCCGGCAGAATATCAATTCATTTTAAGGGTAATAAAAAACCGATGATAAATTCAGCAGGGTATATAATAGGTTTGCCGCTTAAAACTATTATTAAAATAACAAAAATTTTAGCTGTAAGCGAAGATGTATCCTCTGAGAGACCGACAGTGTTGACGGTGGAAAATAAAGAAACGTTTTACGCACTCACAGGCTGTAAAAAATATAGCTGCCTGTTATATACGGGCGGCTATCCGAGCCGCGCCGTGGTCGCGCTGGCGCGGATACTTTCGAAATGTGGTTTTAAGTTTTTCCACGCGGGCGATGTCGATCCGGACGGCATTTTAATACTGCAAGAACTTGCAAAAAGTGTAACGGAAGATATAACACCTGTATGTATGGACGCGGATACTTTTAACAAGTATCGCAGACATGGCAGAAAACTGGAACAGTCGGTGTTGCATAATATTCGTTTGATAAACGATCGTACACGCGCCGCTAACGGAATCACTGAACTGCTCAAGTTGATCGAGAGTACCGGTTTGGGAATTGAGCAAGAAGTCATTGATTATGGGCATGCCGCAGCCAGTTCCAAGCGTTAGATGAACAGCGTAGAACGCCTTCAGGACTGAAATAACTTTCCACGCCGCTGCCCAGCTTTATGGTAACAGTTTCACCTTTCTGCCAGTCTTTACTGTCTGCAAATGGAGATACGCCTATCCATGGTCCGTCTGCCGGTATGGTGAGGCTGCGGCTGGAGAGCTTTTGCGCGTTTATCCGGCGGCGGTCAAAACCGGAAGCCGCTGTTTTTGCCGCAATCGACTTCCAGTCCGCAAGCCATGGATCTGCCAGCACATCTTCCGGCAGTTCCGCGTTGGAAAACAATTCACGGAAACGTCTCCAGT
Source organism: Spirochaetaceae bacterium (assembly GCA_031255655.1). Classification (GTDB taxonomy): domain Bacteria; phylum Spirochaetota; class Spirochaetia; order Treponematales; family Breznakiellaceae; genus JAIRMY01. The sequence continues at coordinate 3,136 of JAIRSB010000240.1, forward strand.
TAAAATTATGCGGTAGGCGCTTTTCGTTGCCCAACGCGGCAAGTTCCCCAAAAAAAACGGCATCCACGCCCGCGTTCCATGACAGTCTTATATTCGCGCCGTCCGTATCAAACGGGAAAATCGCCCCCGCCGGTTTCATAACCCCATGTCTCACGCCTTTTTCCGGCCAGTAGGGCCAAGCGCTTACCGGAGAAGCCCAGTTTTGCATGATTTCCGCGGAAACATTCCCTCCACTTGGATAAATCTCCGCGCTGTGAATTCCCCCGTCTTCCCCGATCCATTCAATATGCCATGAGGCCTCACCCATGACTTCCAGCCATGTTTCCGGCAAAGATGGAAGTTTTAAGCAATAGGTCTGCCGAATCACGCTGTCTTCGCCGCAAGACGCGCATAGACAGGAAAGCGCCATAAGCGCCGTTTTAAAAAACGTTTTCATGCCATATATTTAAGGCAAAAATCGGTTTTGCTTTATTTTTGTGTAAAATTTATGACGAATGTTATGATTAGATAGAAATTTTAAGAATTTTTTACCATGCGCAGCAGGTCAACAACACCAAGACAAAGCGACATGGAGACCGCTATGGCGATGGATATTATGCGCAAAGTTTTGTCCTCAATATATTCTGGCACGGCGGGAACGGAAAGATCGCCAGCGGACACTCTGTCACTCTGCTTGCCGTTCAATCCAGCGATTCGTATGAAACGCTCGTCGTTATCGCCGTAGCCCAGTTCGCGCGCGCGCAGATAAATCGTGTCTTTATCGTTTACCAGCGCGTTCCTTATTCCGGTAAATTCCTCGTTTAAGGCTTGCAAGCGCCGCAGGTTGGCGGACTGTTTTTCTTTTTCCGCGTTTAACTGATTGTACGCTAAAAGTCCCATAGCACCCACAAGCAGTGACGAAAGCGCGTAAAACAACAAAGCTATCCACAATACGGTAAGATATTTCAACGCCGGCATTTTAGTCACCTACCGAATTAACGGGTGTTTCTTCAAAAAAAGGAAAACCGGGAATATCTGGTTTTGTAACCACTTTATCAAAGAGGTCTGCGCATGACAGGAAATAGCTAGGGTCGATGGAGATATTGATCGAGCCACCTACTTCCAGTTCTTCGATGTTATCAATCTGGATATGTATCGGGTAATAATCCTGCCCGTAATATTTATTCAAAAGTGTGTAGGGGCAAGGATTGCAGATACAGTCTTTCGGCCCTCCTTGGCACGGGCAGGCGTGGACCGCGCCCGGTTCTACCGGTTGTTTGACGTAAATCCAAAGTGAAAAAGCGTCACCCGGCACGTACACTTCCGGCCTCATTATTAGAAACCAGTCAAGAGTCGTAACTGTGATTCCGTAAATATTGGCTGTATCGTTCAATCTGCTGATGATTTCGGTGAATGGCGGGTATTTTTCTTCCACAAATGATGTAGCCACCCCGCCGGCATAGGTAAAGCCGTATTTTTTTACAGTCTCGTCTAATGTTATGTTTATTAAGTATATTGGCGGAACATTGGGTATATCTTTCAGCCTTAGCCCTCCGGGTCCGTAGCCGAGTTTGAGTTCGTCTTTCGACCCCACGCTTAGTTTCTTTCGTTCCGGCGGATCCGGTATTGATTCTCTATGGAACTCAATGTAGCGTGATTTCAACATATTAAGCGCGAGCGGCACTTTTTGAAGGGTGTCCACATCATCAAAACCGGAATTAATTTTTCGGAATTCCACCACAAAGGTGTTCCCGTCCTCTTTCTCTTTGTAGGACTCCGGCAGTGTTATCTTGTAGCGCCGGCTTGCGGGGTCTGGTATGGCGACGGTATATCCGAGTTGTCCTTTCCCGCTTTCTTCTTCCACGAGTACGCGAACCGGCGCGAATTGACTCGCGACAACCGAATCGACCGTGAGTTCCACTTCAAATGACATTAGAGGGCCGGGATCATCCAGTTCACTTCTGTCCATTTCCACACTCTTTATGGTTTCCACAACGCAAGATGTAACGAACAGGCTCAACACTGCAAGTGCGACC
>JAIRSB010000024.1 GCA_031255655.1 Spirochaetaceae bacterium
GGCGGAAAAAATAGAAGCGGCGAAAAACGACGGGCGGAAAATAATCGCCGTCGGCACCACAACATTGCGAGCTTTAGAAGCCGCGTGGCACGGCGGCGCTCTTAAGCGCGGCTGGCAGGATACGAATATATTCATCTATGGGGATTACCAGTTCAAAACGGCGGACGCGCTGTTTACCAATTTCCACACGCCGGAGTCTACGCTTCTTATGCTCGTCTGCGCCTTCGCCGCGCTGGAACGCGGCGAAGGCGCAGGCCGAAGGCTAATCATGGAAGCATACCGCGAAGCCTTGCGCCAAAACTACAATTTTTTTAGCTACGGCGACGCGATGCTGATACTGTAACTACCTGACGATTATATATAATTCCACATTGGGATCCGCAGGTTTAGCCAGCTTTATCGAAATATCGCCGGTAACACCTTGCCAGCCACTACTGGATAACAACAGCACAGAGCGCGACTCCAGCGTGTGTTTGCCGCTCAAATCCCAAATAACCGGCCCCGTGGATTTCTCTCTACTAGTGAGGCTGCTTTCTTTCTTGACACTAAATAAATCAAAGCCTGTGAATTCATATTCATCGGTCTTCACAGTGTTGTTGAAGGAGAGAACGCCGGACGGTCTGCTTACGCTTGCGTCTCCTTCCTCGGGCTGATTAAACAGTAAGGCTTCGCCATAGCGGCTTAACGCGGCGGATAAACTATTTATCTCGTCTTTACGCGGGTTCACATCGCTATTTAGCGCTTCATCAATAGAAGCTATGTCAATCTCATCGTTGAACATTATCCGTTTAACAAGCCCCACGCCGCCGAAATTTCGGACAAGGTAGGCGCCCAGCGCGTAAGCTGCCGCGTAAGAAGTGTACACGTCGCTTCCGCTACTCCATACCGTTGGGTCGGCGAAATATTTATCCAAAAATCTCGGTATGCGGTTTTCTATAGGATGTCCATCCTTAGTCGCCTCTATCCCGATGAATGGGTCTATCAGATCCTCCGCGAGCATAGAAAGCATTTCGTTGTACCATATACCTGAATTTTTGCCTTTGGTCATAAATTTTTGATTGTAGTGTATCATGTGCTGAAACTCATGCGCCAGCGTTGAATACATACCCGCCGGCGACAAGCTGGTAAAATGGGCGTCAATATAAAATATTTCCGCTTTGTTGCTGTTTGTAATTTCTTGCTCATCCCCGGGCCAAAAGTAGCCGAAGACACCGCCGTTTTGACCCTTGAAAAAATCGCCGAATATATCATAAACAAAAATTTGCACTTTGGGGTCGCCGTCAACGCCGCCATGAGGGGCGGAGCTATCGGGTCCCCCGCCGTATTCATAACCAAAAACGGCTGTTTCCTTTTCGTAGATGATATCAAATTTTTCCGCTAGCTCTTTTGCATCGCTTGCTGTTATAGTATTGTCTTTTTTGTCTCCATCACTGTAATTTGTATCTGCCACCCATATATTGCAGTGGTCGCGCGTGGCGCGAAGAGTTGCCGGAATCATCGTGAATTTACGTCCTGTCGCGTCCTGCGTCCAGAATCCTCTTGTGTCGCTGACTTGATAATTCGGCGGTGCAACGGACGTGTTGCGCGCGGCCGAGCGCATATTTAAGTCGGAATTTAAGCCGGGATTGAAATCATAGCGGATGATTGTTTCTCCGGACGACCCGGTGTATATGCCGGATACAGGGGCGTTTTCGTCAAAGGGCAGCGGTGCCGAAGTTACACTCACGGTATTTCTCCATGTTCCCGCCGGGTACTCCTCCAAAGTCGCCGCGTTCAAAACATCGCCGGAGTTTTTGTGCGGAACCCTCGCGCTGCCTTTGTTTACTTTTACAAGATATACGCTGTGATTATTCAAACCGGCGAGATTTATAAGTTTTTCTTCTCCGGAAAAATCTATTTTTTCCACCGGGGTACTATATGGGCTTTTTGAAGAGGGAGGGGAAATCTTCAGAGCCTTATTGTCGATTAACGGCGGTGAGGATCCATTTGGCTCAGATGTCGAGTTTTCCTTATGCGATAACTCAAGTTCGCAGGAGAAAAATATCATCAAAACCAGAAACAAAAATGAAAAATTCGTGAGTTTCATAGTCATACCTCTCTATAAGAAACACTATAACGATGGCACATCGAAGAAACAAGTCCTCCAAACGATCCGCAGTCTTTCAATCGGCGGTGGGGCAGGCTACCATGTGTATGTTTTCGAGGCGTGGTTTGTCTTTTCGCCGCGCTTGCTTTGCAAGCGCGGCGGTGGGGTTTCTTTTTCCTGTTTGCGCGAATCGTACTCATAAAAATATGTTTCCAGCGCGCCCGATGTGATTTTTTTGACGCGGCTGGCGCTTGAGCCGAAAAACGATTCAAATCCGGCGTGCGCGCTCAACACGTTAATTTTCCATGACGGAAAGTTAGTTTTCAAAATGGCCATGCTGCGGTATAAGTCTTCCGCGCCTTCTTTATCGAGCAGGCGCGTCCCATACGGCGGGTTTGTGATGATGAAGCCTTCACACGCCGGAGCTTTCGCTTCTTCCATTTTTCGCCACCACAATTTTGGGGAGCAAGCAGGACGTCCGGCGCCGGGTTTGATGCTTTCTATCATATTTACAACACGCGCAAGGTTTGCCTTAGCCGTTTCAACTGCCGGAGAATCGCTGTCGCTGCCGTATATCATAACTGTTTTTGAAAGGTCAATGCGTTCAATCAGCGCGGTGCGGGCTTCGTTTTCGGTTTTTTCGCTGGCAAAGGCAAGGGAAGATATGGCGAAACGCCGCCCTAATCCCGGGGCGGCATCCCATGCGTACAGGGCAGCTTCCAGAGCTATCGTCCCGGAGCCGCAAAACGGGTCATACAGCGGATATTTCCTTCGCCAGAGCGACTGCAAAATCAGGGCGGCTGCCGTGCTTTCGCGCAGCGGGGCAGTTCCGCCTTCCACGCGGTAGCCGCGCTTAAAAAGAGGTTTGCCGCAGAGATCCAACAGTATTTGCGCCTTGTCTTTTTCTATGTACACGCGAAGTTCGGCGGCGGGACCGCTGTCCGGCAGTCTGGTCTGGCCGTACTTGCCGCAAAGCCGGCCTGCCGCCGCTTTGTGCACCATTGCTTGGATTGTGGTTTCCGCCGCCAGCCGCGAGCGGTTTGAGCGAACCTTGCCTACGACAAGACCCATGCCTTTCGGGATGTAATCTTCCCACGCCGCGGCGCGTGTTCCTTCAAATAGTTCGTCAAAGTCCGCGGCGGGGAAAACTGCCGTTTCAAGCAGCAGTCTGTCAACGGCGCGCAGGGAAAGCAGAGCGTAGTATATTCCGGCCAAGTCGGTCTCGAAGCGGACCTTGCCAAAGCCGGAGCCTGTTATCCGAAAATCACTTTCGCAGTGTTCCGCGAGTTTGCGTATTTCATTTGATACAAGTTTTTCCAGTCCGCCGGAACAGAGCGCTACCGCTGTCATGCGTCAAGTCTATCAGCGGCGCGCTTTTTTTGAAAGCCTTTTAGTCTAGCTTTCCTCCCAAAGCCATGTTGAAAGATAACGCTCGCCTGTATCGGGGAGTATGGCAACTATCACTTTTCCGGCGCTTTCCGGGCGTTTCGCCACGGTAAGGGCTGCTTCCAGCGCGGCGCCGGATGAAATTCCGGTAAACAGGCCTTCCTCTTTGGCCGCCCGCCGCGCGGCATAGGCCGCTTTCGTGTCATCGGTCTCGTATATCTCGTCAACGACAGTTCTATCGAAGACGCTGGGGATAAAACCCGCGCCGATTCCCTGAATTTTGTGCGGGCCGGGAGCGCCGCCTGACAGCACGGGAGAACTTGCGGGTTCAACCGCGATTACTTTAATGGACGGTTTCTTGGATTTTAGGTATTTGCCGGCTCCGGTAATCGTTCCGCCTGTGCCTACACCTCCCACAAGAATATCGACCGCGCCTTCGGTGTCTTCCCAAATTTCAGGGCCGGTTGTCTTTTCGTGGATTTCGGGGTTCGCGGGGTTGTCAAATTGCTGCGGTATAAAAGAGTTAGGCGTTGACGCGGCTATTTCCTCCGCCTTGGCGATGGCGCCCTTCATCCCTTTCGCGCCTTCCGTAAGTTCGAGTTTAGCGCCCAAAGCTTTTAGGAGTTTGCGGCGTTCTATGCTCATGGTTTCGGGCATGGTCAATATCAGTTTGTAGCCTTTTACGGCGGCGATGAAAGCAAATCCGATGCCTGTGTTGCCGCTTGTGGGCTCTATAATCGTGCTTTCTTTTGTTAGGCGTCCGTCTTTTTCCGCCGCTTCAATCATCGCTTTCGCTATGCGGTCTTTTACGCTGTGTAATGGATTAAAATACTCCAGTTTGGCATACACTACCGCGCCCCCGTCATTCATCTTGTTTATCTTGACCATCGGGGTTTTTCCTATCAGATCCGTGATTTTCTCAACTTTTGCCATAAAATTCTCCTTGAAACAAAACAACCGGAATGTCCGGTGTTATGACGCCGCGCATTCCGTTTAGATGTACTGACCGCTGCCAGATATTCCTAGTAATACTAGGTATATTATTTTATGTCAAGTACGCTGTCAGCGTGATGTGGAAACGCTCACCGGCTCATGCCGTTTCGACGCGCATGGTAAATTTTGCGCGTCCTTACTTTGAACATAACATTTTGCTTTGCTATCCTGTTACCATTATGAGCGAGCCTGAAATTTCCATGATTATACCGGTATATGGCGTCGAACCGTATATTCGCCGCTGTCTGGACAGCATGCTCACGCAGACTTTTCCTGATTTTGAATGTATTTTGGTCGACGACGCCTCCCCCAATAATTGTCCTGCGATACGCTGCAAATACTGCACAACGAGGCTGTGAGCAGCAACGCGGACATGGTGTACTATGATTTTTACAAAGACAGCGACGGCGGCGGGCAGGAATAATTGCCGCGCCGTCTCAGCCCACGGCTGCGGCGGGGCGGGCGGGCTATTTTACCGTGATAAGCGTGTACTGGCCGGATCCGAGACCGATTTTCTCGGCATGGGTTATTTGGTAAATGCCGTTTGTCGACGGGTGGACATCCATAAAATGGTCGCCGTGTGTTCTCTCACATTCAGCAAGTGCGCTAGAGGCTATCACGGGAGCGGCGTTGGCGGCATCAAGACAGGCCTTGTCCAGAGCCACCGGGTCGAAACTAGCAAACATACCGATGTCAGGAATTATAGCCGCGTCATTCTCGCCGTGGCAGTCGCAGTAAGGCGACACCTGATTTATGATGCTGACATGAAAATTAGGACGCCCCTCCAGTACGGCTTTCGCGTACTCCGCCATTTTGCAATTCAATTTTACACTGCCGGAATCGGTGCGGTTCGCAATCGCATGATAAGTGCAGACGCCGATACAGCGCCCGCAGCCAACGCATTTTTCATGGTCTATACGCGCTTTCTTGTCCGCCCCGTAGGATATGGCGCCGTGGGCGCAAACCTTGTTGCACTGCTTACAGCTAACGCATTTTTTATCAGATACTTCCGGTTTTCCGTCATTGTGCATCTGCATCTTTCCGGCACGGCTGCCTGAACCCATACCGATATTCTTGATGGCCCCGCCGAAACTGGCGATTTCGTGCCCTTTGAAGTGATTTAAGGAGATTAGAATGTCCGCGTCCATAATCGCCCGGCCTATAAGCGCCGTTTTACAGTATTCGCCGCCGGCTACCGGAACTTCCACATCGTCTGTCCCTTTAAGTCCATCCGCGATTATGTTTTGCACTCCGGTCGAAAACGGAGTGTAGCCGTTTTCAAAGGCGGCGTCCATGTGCGCTAAGGCGTTGTTGCGCTTTCCTGTATACAAAGTTGCGCAGTCGGTCAGAAATGGGCGGCCGCCCCTGCGTTTGATATGGTCTGCCACCACTTTCGAGAAGTTCGGACGCAAAAACGCCAGATTGCCCGGTTCGCCGAAATGAATCTTTATTGCCGTGTATTTGTTTTCAAATTCAATCCCGTCTATTCCGGCTTCAGTGATAAGCCGTTCCAGCTTTTTCAAAAGGCCGTCGCCGATTTTGCAGCGCATATTCGTAAAATATACTTTTGCTTTTTCCATTTTAGTTAAATCCTTATAAATATTTTGATTGGAATGCCGAAAACCTGACAGTCTACGGCACATTCCGCGAACCTACGGTTCGATTCATCAGATAAGCCTGTATTTTTTAAATGCTTTTTCTATGCCTCCGCCGCGCACCGAAGCGGTTACATCTCCGGCGATTTTCTTCAAATCCTCCGCCGCGTTTCCCATCGCTATCCCCATCCCCGCATATTCAATCATGGTGCGGTCATTGTCGCTGTCGCCAAACGCGATTACATCCTCGCGCCTAAGCCCGTGGTATTCGACAACTTTCTCCGCAGCCGCCCCTTTGTGCACACCGGGCGGGCCCATCTCGCCGCCGCACATTCCGGGCAATGGGATTGAAAGCCGGAACATCTCAAACTTTTCACCGAACACGCGGCTTACTTCCTCGAATGTAACACCGCCCGATTCCCAGAAAACCAGATTCCGTATGTCCATGCGGTCTCTGCCACCACTGCTGTTCCATACGCAGTCTTTGAATATTTGCCGCATGAATATGGTTTCGACCAAACGCGCAATTGTCCATGATTTTCCGGCGTAACGATTTGAAAAATACGATTTTAGGTGCGGGCCGGCGATCTGTCCGTCGCTAAGTTCCAGCGTGTAGGCCGTTTTACGTGCGTCAAAGTAGTCGATGATTTCACAGAGCGCGTCCGGTCCTATGGCGGCTTGGAACAGCAGTTTTCCCGCGCCAGTTTCGACGTAAGCCCCGCCGGAACTTATCACCCCGTCAAAACCTATTTTGAGTATGGAACGGCGTATCTGCGAACGCGTTCTTCCAGTACATATATATAGAAGATGTCCATTCCTGCGCGCCGCGCGGCAGGCGCGTTTGGCGGAAGGCGGCACATAGTTGATATCCGATAGTGTGCCGTCAATGTCTAAAAAGATAATTTTCATACAAAATTTCCCTTAAAAAACATCCGCGAAGATAACTTTAATCTGCCCGCGTTACGGCTTACTTTCCTTTGATTTTGGCCCATGTGTCGCGCAAAGCTACCGTTTTGTTAAAGACCGGCTCACCGTCCGTTCCGTCTTCCGGGTCGCGGACAAAGTAGCCATGCCTTTCAAATTGAAAGAATTGCCCACCCGCCGCCCCGTCAACATCAGGTGGAACAGCCTGCCTCAAACAAGGCTCGGCCAACGCGCCTTTGATAATTGCAAGCGAATCGGGGTTGATGTTGTCCAGCAGCGTCTTCCCCGGCGGAACATCCGCTGGGCGTTCCGCCGTGAAAAGATGCCCGTAAATCCGCGCTTGGATTGGCAGGGCGCGCGCCGCGGAAAGCCAGTGTATCGTCCCTTTTATTTTCCGGTTGTCGGGGGCGTTTCCGCCTTTAGTCAGCGGGTCGTACACGGCGCGTACCGCGATGACGTTCCCCGCCTCGTCTTTCTCGAAACTCGTACAAGTGACGATAAAGCCATACCTCAGGCGCACACTGTTACCAGGATAAAGCCGGTAATACTTAGGGGGCGGCGACTCTTCAAAGTCGTCCAGTTCTATCCATATTTCGCGGGTAAACAAGATTTCCCGTTTACCCGCGCCCTCATCCTCTGGATTATTCACCGCCTCCAGCGTTATTTCCGCGCCCTCATCCAGATTTTCGATGATAAGCTTCAGCGGCTTAAGAACAGCCATCACACGAAGGGCGCGTTTGTTAAGGTCTTCACGCAGGCAATAGTCGAGCAGCGCCGTATCTACCGTGCTGTCGGTTTTGGAAACGCCTATGCGGGACATAAAGCTGCGAAGCGCCGCGGCCGTACAGCCGCGGCGGCGGAGACCGGCGAGAGTCGGCATACGCGGGTCGTCCCAACCGGACACCCGCTTCGTCTGAACAAGCTGCAACAAATGACGCTTGGACAGAACGGTATACGTCATGTTAAGACGAGCGAATTCTATCTGCCTGCTGGGGAAAACCTCCGCCTCGCGGATGAACCATTCGTACAACGGACGATGTATCTCGTACTCCAACGAGCATAGGGAGTGCGTTATCCCCTCTTTCGCGTCCGAAAGAGGGTGCTGGAAATCGTACATCGGGTAGATGCGCCACGCGCTGCCCGTCCGATAATGGTTTTCACGCCGGATGCGGTACATCACAGGATCGCGCATAACAAGGTTAGGATGTGTCATATCTATCTTTGCCCGCAAAGTTTTTGCGCCGTCCGCGAACTCGCCGTCCCGCATACGCTTGAACAAGTCAAGGTTTTCCTCGACTCCGCGACTGCGGAAAGGGCTGTCCCTCCCGGGCGGAGTTTCGGTGATGTGGTTTTTGTCAACCGCCGTCCCGCGATACTCCCTGATATCATCTTCGGAAAGGTCGTCAACGTAAGCCTTGCCCTTCTTGATTATCCTGACAGCCGCCTCGTAAAGGTATTCGTAGTAGTCCGAAGCGTAAAATTCGCGCCCGCCCCAATCGAAGCCGAGCCATTTTACATCCCGCTTTATCGCTTCCACATAGGAAAGGTCTTCTTTTTCGGGATTTGTGTCGTCAAAACGCAGATTGCACTTGCCGCCAAAGCGCGCGGCCATCAAAAAGTCTATGGTCATTGCTTTGCAATGACCAATGTGCAGCCAGCCGTTAGGCTCCGGCGGGAAGCGGGTGTGCACATGATCAAAACGCCCGTTTTCAAGGTCTTTTTTTACACAATCGCTGATAAAATCACCCGCCGCTTCCGCGGCGGCTTCCGCATCATCCATGAATTGAGTCTGGCCAGATTTAGGCGCGCTGTCAAGTGAAAGCGCGTTTTTACACATAAAATAAGAGAGCTAACATCAACTTTTATCCGTGGCTTCCGCGAGGAAGCCACGGAATCCAAGCGCAAAACACCCCGCCGCAACCGCAAACCGCATTCAAACACGCCAGCCGCTCCAGCGGCGGCTTTACCAGCCGCGCGTTCTCCCTTGCCTACCCCAGCTGCCGCTGCGCTCGCGCCAGTTGTTGTCATGGCCGCGCCCAAAACTCTGCCCGCTCCAATCGTTGGAATGGCCGCTCCAGTTGTCGCCGCGCCCGCGTCCGAAGCCTTGTCCGCTCCGGTTATCAGCATGCCCGCGCCAGCCAGCAAGGTTTTTGGCGAAGCCCCCGGCAAGCGCGTAATCTTTGTTATTAAAGGTAAGTTTTTCCGCAAGGACAAGGCCGTATTCCGCGCTGTTAGGCATATCGCGCGTCCTGCCCGTCAGTGTAACCTGCGCCCCTTCTTTTAAGCCGTCAACAAAGCCCACAAGCTGACCTATGCCGGGGACAAAATACGTTTTGTCGTCCGCTTTAACGGCCACGCGCCCCCTCGCCCATTCAAGATTCCCTTTTAGGACGATTTCCTCTCCGGCGTTTCCCACACGCTGTCTCGCCCTGCGTGTATCTTCATTTTGGGCAAACATATATGCCGCCGTCGAGAACGCGATCGTCAATAAAACAATTTTTTTCATAAAAAACCCCTTCTGTCAAATTGAAGCTGAAATCTATTCGCTGACAGGTCATTAAGCTGCCGTAAAGCCGAATATACTAATATAAATAAAGAGGGGCATATTATGGTTACAAGCGAACGATTTTGGAACGTGTAAGGACTTCCGCGCCGTTTTCTGTAAGCAGGATGTCGTTTTCTAAACGGCAGCCGCCTTCAACCGGATGATAAAGCCCTGGTTCAATCGTGAATATCATGCCGGGCGCGAGTTTCCACTCTTCCTCGCTTCGGGAGCGGAGGAATGGTGCCTCGTGCGGCTGTAATCCTATGCCGTGTCCCAAACCGTGCGGCATTGAGCAGCGTGATTTTTTGAACAAGGTGTCGACGGACTGCGCTATGCTCTTGCAGGACGCGCCGTCTTTTACTTTGGACAGGGCGAGGTCGAATGCCTTTGTTACTAAATCGAGCCGAGCTTCCTGCGATTTACTAAGCGGACCGCGGGCAAACGTCATCGTAACATCGCTGGTGTAGCCGTGGTAAACGATGCCGAAATCAAGTATTGAAAGTCCCGGCCCGGCGAAGGCAGCGGCGGTGTAGGACGGAAATGCGTGTATTCCGAAACTGCGTTCCGCGCCGGCTGAAAGCGTAGTAAAGCCCGTTCCCTCGCAGTCAAGTTTCCGTGCCTCGTATTCGATGAACATCGCGATATCCGTCTCGGTTTTTAGGCGTCCGTCTTGGACATTTTGTTCTATCGCGTCGATTATTTGATTGGTCAACGCGGAAAGTGCGCGGTAAACGCTGATTTCATCGTCATCCTTAATCATTCGCAGGCGTTCAATCCATGATTTTGCCCCTTCTTTCCGGCAGATTATGTCATAATCCGGTATTTTGTCCACATATTGCAGAAAATCCGGGTACGGCGTGCAGGATGGTATCTCGATTTTCGCACCTTGCAGGATTTTTAGGCGGTTGGTGGCGTGTCCCAGCGCTTTCATAGGGTCGCAATCGTATTCCGGGAATGGTATCATAGAATCGCAGGAGGCGTAAAGTTTAGCTACGTTTATGTCCCAGGGAACAAGCAGGGCTTTCTTCTCGGAGGACAAAAAAAGCAGCGCATCTCCGGGTTGTCCGGTGAGCCATCGTATAGATGTATCCCGCCGGAGCTCGTTATCCTGAAGCATAACCAGATCGATTGCCTCGTTATCCATCCATTCGTACAGTTTCTCCCGTCTTTTGAGGTAATCCATCGGTTAACTGCTCCTATTCTCCAGTATTCCAGCTTGTTCCGCGCAAGCTCTTTTTCATACTGTATACGCAAGAGCGGATAATAACCAGCGTCCGAAACGCCGCCAATAAGGTTGAGTCAAACATCCCGTGTTTGACGCCAAATATGCGGGCTAAAAATGCGGAAACAGTTTTATTCCAAGTGTTAAAATGAAGCTGGTTGATTGTGTATACGGCGTTTCGTCAATTATGTGGTATGGTGATGCTTCCCCCTGATTCGCTGGGCCGTCAATGTTCGTGAAGTATGAAAAAACGATTCCTGCTTCTCCGTAAAGCGTAACCGGCAATTTTCGCGGCATGTATTCCGCGCCGGCTTTGAGTATGTGAAACCATTGGTAGGCGCCGTCTTGCAGGAAATGTTTTTTTAACACCACTTTTTCGTTTCGGCCTTCCGGATCAAGTTCTGAAAGATACGAACTACCGTCAACGGCACTCGGCCCGAAATCCGCGCCGTGTCGTATCATTTGATATTGAAAGTGAATATTCGCGGCGTTTGCCGTCATTGTTTCAAAACGCAGCAAAAGTTCATCCGAATTTGGCGGCAGATAGTAACCTATCCCCACGCCGTTATTGGTGTAAGCCGTCTCCATTAAACTGTCGCCGTACCACGGAACGAAATTTCTATTATGTGTATAACAGTACGGCTCTATTTTTGTGTATGTCAGTTTGATAAACGCGAACGGCAGCAACGGGATGGCGGTTAAGGCTCCGGCTTGAAAGGCGAACATTGTCCTGTCTAATATATCCATTCCGGGCTGTAGCTGCATTTCATCGTTGTAGAGCGAAAGCCAAATGTCCGTTAGTCCGCCCGCGTTGGCTTTGACATTGAAAAATATCGATAAATTGTCGAAATCTCCAATGTTGTTTTGATAAAAAAAGCTGTTGATAATTGGCAGTGGATACCCTAACTCAAAGCGTTTCGGCCAGACAACAGCGTCTCCAAAATTAATATGCAAAAAATTTTTTATGCTGAATTCCAGCATTGTTATTGAAAAAGCATTTTGGGACGACCACGAGGATACTTTTATCCCGTCAGAATTAAAGTATTCAAGCTCGCCTGTCAATGTGGAGATGTTGAACCATGAAACCGGCTGAAACTGGCCTTCGACTGCAAGAAAAGGGCGGGCGTTTCCGTTAAAAATAATGCTGCTGCCGGACGACATCGCCGCCCACTCCCGCCGCAGTCTGCCAACGCGAAAAAATAACGCGCCGTCAAAAAACGCCGCCGCCGCTTCCGCGCCAAGCGCGTAAGCTCCTGACAATTTTTCGGGGAAGGTCTGATAGCCCCCGGAATCCAATTGATCCAGATAGAATACCGAGCTGTCCCAGTTTTTTTTGTAGGTGTACGGGAAATACGCCGCCGGCTGGCTGTACGCGGGTAGTACGCGGTCTATATATTCGTCGTGATTTTCAAAGCCTTCGTAGTAGGTGTGGTAATGACCTTCAAGTTCGCGCTCGGCGTGCAGCAAAAAGCCGTCAGCCGTCATATTCCATGAAAAATGTTTTCCGATATCTCCCATTATGTATGCTGAAATTCCGGCGTTCCAGCCCCAGTCATAGTTTTTTTCCGCGCCGTTCTCGCCTGTCAACGTTACGGCTTGGGAAATTTCCGCGTTCATGCTCGCGCCGGCCTCCGCACTCAACGGAATTCCGGTTTCATAAAGCCGCGTTCTTATCGTGTACGTCCCGTTCCATAAGTCCGCTCCTTCTTTTTTTTCCACGTACTTAGTTCGTGTCTGCTCTAGTATAGCGCGTTCGTCCGCTCTCAGTCTGATGTTGCCGTTACTCGCGGGATCCGCAGCAAGTATATCGTTTATCGCTGACAGAACTTGCACTCTGGTATAGGGTTTCGAGCCGGGCAATGGCCCGCATAGTCCTTTTAGAACCGCCAAATCAAGGATTTTATATATGTTATCGGATACCGGCACGGCGTTATGTGTCTGCGCGAACACCGCGCCGCATGCCGCCGACGCCAGACAAAAAATCAAAAAAAGTTTCCGCATAACGTGATTTTGTATGTTATTTCCATCAAAATCAAGTGGACGCCGTTTATGGTACTCCGGTACTGAGAGCATGGTATGTGTTTTTGGCATTAACTGGGGGGGGGGGGGGATTGACAAAATGAAATCCAGTCTATAGTCTAATGACAGCTTGTTTTGAACAGGCCTATATACACCGCGTTTTGCGGCGTTGTTTTGGAGGAAAAATGGAAAATACAATGTATTTTTGGACAATAACTCAGCCTAAGGGTAATGCTTATGTCGCGTCTGCGCTCCTTGTTTTTGCACTTTTTTTGTTGCTTGGCGGCATAATGGCCGGAATCATTTTTGCCATGAAAGGTACAACTATCGCGATTGAAGACAGGGAAGTTGTAATAAAAACTTTTTTATATTAGACTTGTTCAATAACCAGCTAGCCGATCATAGTTTATAATACCACAAATTAAAGTCATTCTCAAGGAATGTCGATTATGGTAATGCCCACGGTAAGGATATGTCATGCATTTATATGTTTTTATTTTTGCATTTATATGTTCAATCACAACACGCCTCCCGGCAAGCTCCTTGTTATAGGCTTTTTCCTCTTCCGTCAATTGATGTTTTTTACTTGACTTTACCGGTATGAAACTGTTTGAATGGTATGCTTCTA
>JAIRSB010000067.1 GCA_031255655.1 Spirochaetaceae bacterium
CTTATAATCGACGG
The DNA here is from genome assembly GCA_031255655.1 of Spirochaetaceae bacterium. Taxonomy (GTDB): domain Bacteria; phylum Spirochaetota; class Spirochaetia; order Treponematales; family Breznakiellaceae; genus JAIRMY01. The sequence continues at coordinate 15 of JAIRSB010000067.1, forward strand.
GCCCTACGGCAGGGCGGCCTTCGAAAAAAAGAGCGACCTGATCTCGTACAACGGCGATTATCCGGATTTCAACGAGAGGGCGCGGCTCTATAGCGAACCGCAGACAACGCCTCTCCGCACCGATGAGGGCATGGCCGTCAGAATAAGCGCGTTATCACCGCTCGTGGATTTTAACATACTGCTGGCCACCATGCGTCTGCCGTTTCTGTCCATACTCGTCGCCACAACCCTCGCGTTTGCCATCCTGATCGCCGACATCAGCATCGCCAAACCCGCCATACCCGGCGCGAAATCTGCCGCAACTCCTCCCGGTGATGAACTCCCCAATGTCCTGTACAACAACGGAGGTGTTACCTTTCTGTCAGCCGATAAAGCGCCCGCCCCGTCCGATTGGGGAGATGCTGCTGGCCCGTCCATGGAGGAAGCTGTTGCCGTTCCGTCCGGGGAAGAGTCCGGCATGGAGGATGTCGCTGACATCCCCTCTTTCGGGGAAGAAGCTGACATCCCGTCTTTCGGGGAAGAGGCTGACATCCCGTCTTTCGGGGAACATACTACTGTCGTCCAGTCCGACAGGGAATATGCTGTCAACGAGTCATCGGATGAATACGAGGAACTTGAAGAACTCGAAAGCGATGATTATGGCGTTCCGTTCGATGCACATGGGGAAGCCGGCAAACCGCATGGCGGCGGAGAGGTTGCGGACGGACAGCGGGACGAATACGAAAAGCTTGAAGAATTGTCCGTTGATGAAGATGCGGGGAAGCCTGCCTTCGCGCCGCCTGAAAAAAATACTGCTGGCACGGGGTTGCTTGCCACCGCGAGCACGTTATACCAGAAAGACGGTTTCGACGGCATGGACGAAAATACGGAATTTCACGACATACTTCAGCAGGAATTGGCCAAGGCGGAAAAAGCTGATGAAGACATTGTGGTCATGAGTGTCGAAGGAACTAACGCGGATTTTTCGTCCGAGGCATTGATAAAACAGGCGGCAGACTTTTTCAAAGCAGGCAGCCGTTTTTTTGAAAAGGACGATGGCACAGGTGTTTACATAATCGTGCCGGATGCCAGCCTTGACGAGATCTTCGCGGCAGCCAAGGACTTCTACCGACAAGCCGTCTCGGAAGCCCGGTTCAAGAACAGCGGGGCGGAACTACTGATAGGAATGACGGCGCGTTCAACCCGAACCGTAAACGGCATAAATTTTTTGGACGAAGCCGAAAGCGCGTTGTACAAGGCCCGCACCGACAGAACGCTTCCCATAGTAGGCTTTAAGGCTAATCCGCAAAAATACAAGGATTTTATCGACAAAGCCTAGCCACACGTTATTAATGAGCAATGGCGGTTGCGAGTCATCCCGGCGAGTATGCTTGTAAGTGAGTGAGGCGGGAAAGCTGGCGAGTCGTTCGGCGAGGCCGTCATTGCGAGTATGCTGACGAGTGAATGAGCGATGAGTTAGCTTCCAGCCGCGTATGACAGACGCCCCTATCATACTGAAGGCAGAGCCCAAAAGCCGTTTGGGGTATGTTACTGCGAAGCGGGCGAGAAACCCGCTGGCGGGACGCACCGGCGGCGGGTTACTTATTCCAAAATAATCCTTTACTATTATTTTAAGAATGCCGAAAATGAGGGTAGAATAGACAGGCTTGTTTTGGGAGAGTGTCGTGGTGTTTGAGCGCGGTGTTTTTCCGGGCCATTATCGTATATTTGGAGTGTAAAGTGGCGAATATAAACGCATTGTCGGCCTATCGTCAGACAAGAATTAAGACGGCGAGCCAGGGGCAGCTCATCATTATGCTCTATGACGGGGGAATCGGCAGCTTGGACCATGCTCTGGAATTGCTCCGCGGCAAGCATGAATTCAAAAAGAATCCTTCGAAAATCGAAGAAACAGGCAAGGCGATTCTAAAGGCTCAGGAAATAATTACCGAGCTGATGGTATCACTTGATTTTGAAAACGGCGGCGAGATCGCCGAGAGCCTTTTCGCGTTGTATACATGGTTCAATAAGGAATTGCTGGAAGCTCATGTGGTGATGGACGAGGCGCGTATTATGGGTGTACGCGATTCGTTAATCGAAATACGCAAATCGTGGGCGGAAATAGCCTCGAAAACCACCCCAAACCGGCAGGATATCGGTGCCGGCATAAACATCGCGGGCTGAAAATGGCTTCCAAGCCGCCGTCGAATCCGCACAAAACGGTTCCGGAGACGGTAGTAAAAGAACGCGTCGCGCTTTTGAAGCGTTTTAAGGAACTGTTGATAGAACAGCGCCACAGGTTCCATGATTATATCGAAGTCCTTGATAAACAAAAAAACGTTATCGAAAACGGCAATATCGAAGATATTCAAACCCACGTTGATATAGACGAAAAAATGACGGCTGGGATCATCGCTGTTCAAAAAACAATTGAGCCGATGCGCTCCATGTACGAGGCGGCTTTTACCGGCGACACAGAGATTCCGGAAATTAGCGCGGTTCTTGAAAACCTTAAAGCCGAAACTGTAAAACGTATCGAAACCAACAAGAATTTGTTGCAAAAACGTATAATTTCGATACGAGGCGAGTTGAAAAATTTACGAAGCAATCCGTTCACCAAACGAAAGTCTATCTATGCCGAAAGTCAAAGCGCCACACTGTTTGATATTTCCGGTTGATTTCGCCCGCCAGTTCTTTTAGAAAGGCAGTACGCTGTCCACCTCGATGTCAACGTATATAGGCGCCGTGAAATCAGCGTTGGTTACATACGTCTGTTCCAAGTAAAAATGGAACCTCCTCTTTGAAATGTAGACTTGTAAAATACGGGTAGCAGGTCTGTTCATAACTGCGAGTATGACCCAGTAATCGCCGTATCCGGTCCAGTACTTCGTTTTTTCAATATATAGCCTAAAATCAATTTTATTGCTGGTAATTTCGCCTATGCTGTAAATAAATTCCATCATATCCGAAGTACTTAGGGCATTCACATCCGGCATACCATCAAGAAGGCCCAAAAAAACAGGTTTGCCGTCCAGTTCCCGCATGAGCGTCGGCCATGTCGAATCGCTATCCGTAATCACTATGGACTTATTTTCCGGCTGTTCCAGAAAATCCGCCGCCTCCTTACACGAAGCTGCAAATAATATAGAGAAAACAGCTATAAAAAGACAATACTTACACCGCATCATACAAATATAATACCCAAAATTGATATCGTGTGCAACGCAAAAACGTGTCGAGAGGGAACGGCAGAATGTTTAGGCCCCTGAAAACGATGTTTGGTTTGAGGTCTTATTTGTTTTTGGGCGCATCCCCGCTGCGCGGGGTCGGGCTTTCCGCTCCAATTCCTCAGCCTCCCTGCGGTCGGCTTGCGGGATTTCCGCTTCAATCCCTTGCGCGGCCCGCCAGCGGGTTTTACATCCGCTACGCGG
>JAIRSB010000211.1 GCA_031255655.1 Spirochaetaceae bacterium
GGCTGTATTTCGTAAGATACCGGACGAAAACCGAATATGCGCTCGTAGTCATCAAACTTTTTCTGATACTCATCAAGCACATCCGTTCTGATGATTGCGTAGGTACAGCCGCCGAAACCCTTCCCTGTCAAACGCGAGCCTATTACGCCCGGCATCTCCTGCGCCCGCTTAACAAGCCAGTCCGTTTCAGGACAAGAAACATCGTACATATCCCGCAGTCCTTCATGCGAATGAAAAATAATACGGGCAAAGCCGTCTTCGTCCTTATCCGTCAGAGCTTTTTCGGCCTCGTGAATTCGCGCAATTTCCTGCACGACAAAAAGACAACGCCGACGCGCCTCCTCGTTCATCGAACCCATCAACTCATCAATATCAGCCGCCGTATAGTCCTTAAAACTAAAACCCTGCCGCTTTTTGGAAAGTATTTCAAAACCTTTTTCTATATCCCGACGGCGCAGACGCAATTCGGAATCAACATCAATATGCGGAACACGAGAATCAAAAAGCATGATTTTATACTTGCTAAATGGATTTTTGACACGCTTAACATCAAGTTTTTCTTCGTCTATCACTAAAAAATGGTTTTTACGGGCGTTCATTATGCAAAGATATTCGATTATCTTGTTTTCAGCCTCATAAAACGAGGTATGAGCTGCGGAAAGACGATTCAAAAGTTCCTTATCACCCATATTAGACAGAAAAAAACGACGCAGAACAAGAGCCGAAGCGACCTCTATAGCCTGATCATAGGAAAGCGCCAAATGCTTCGGAATATTCCCCGAAATAGTAACGTTAAGCCCGCGTATTTTACAGCCCACCTCCGCGAAAATACATAAAGCCGTTTTAACGTAATTCGCCCATCTATCCTCGCGCTTATAACGAAGGTTGGCCAAAGTAGTGCGTTTTCGCTCTCCAGCGTCGGCGGCAAAAAAACGCAGCGAGTTATCTTTACGCAGGCTTATAGCCACTTTAACGTAACGGTCTATTCCGGAACTTAGATAAAGAGCGTCATTTAACTGTCCATAATTTCCCAAGTAGTGCAAACAGCCAGGCGCCTCGCCCACGATGATTTTATTATCCGCGTCATCAGCTAGTTCATATTCTTTACGGTGTATACTAACAATATCCGTCATGCAGTCAACCTCGTACAGTAAGAAACTTTACTTCCTTATCAAATTTTAACACATTGAAACGTATTTTGTAACAGATTTTATCGAAAAACATTCGATTGTTCAAGAAAAAAAACGCTTAAATAGCCAGACAGCGCGAAAAATCATGGATTTTTAATCCGTGCCGCCACAACGGGCATCAACGGGAGGCTTGGCAATTCCTGTTTTTATGTTATGATGGAATAAAGCTGTCCGCATGGCTAAAGGTTCATTATGAAAGTTCTATTGATAATCAACACACAAAAATCCGCCGCCGTTAAACTCGCTTCGGAAATAAAAGATAAACTTGAAAAATGCGACTGCGCGGTAGACCTTTATTCTTTCGACAGCAGAGGCATTGCCAGAAAAGACTACAACATCGCCTTCAGCATGGGTGGGGACGGAACAGTACTTTTCGCGGCGCGAACAATATCTGCTTTCGGGACGCCAATCATCCCCATCAACCTTGGAACATTCGGCTTTACCGCGTCCGTCCGCCCATCCCAATGGTTCCAAGTATTTTCGGAATGGAAAGACGGGAAACTGGAAACATCGGAACGCCTGATGCTGGAAGTCATCGTAGAACGCGGCGGTAAGGCAGTCTTTTCACAGACCGGACTGAACGACGCCGTGATTTCTGCCTCCGGCATCGCTAAAACCATACGCCTAGCGGCATGGCGCGGAGATACGCTGATAGGCAATTACCGCTCCGACGGACTAATAGCGGCAACGCCCACCGGCTCCACCGCGTACAGCTCTTCAGCAGGCGGCCCCATCATCGATCCGGAAATTGAAGCCGTTATCCTGAACCCAATATGCCCGCTCACCCTGTTTTACCGCCCCATCGTGCTGCCCGCGGAAGACCCCATCACTATAAAAATCGGCCCGGAACAACGCAGCGGCGTGCTACTCACGATAGACGGGCAAGTTACAGAAACCCTTGAACCGGACGACAGAGTGATAATAAAAAGCTGCGCGAACAAAGCGCGACTCGTAGCCTGCGACCGCGCCGCTTTTTACAAGGCCTTGCATAGCAAATTAGCCTTTGCCTCCGCCGGGAAACGCGATGCTTGAAGAACTTTCCATACGCAACTACGCCCTGATAGACAACCTATCCATCTCCTTTGAAAACGGACTTACGATACTCACCGGCGAAACAGGCGCGGGAAAATCCATAATCGTGGGCGCGTTGAGCTTTTTACTGGGGGCTAAAGCCGAAAGCTCCGTAATTCGCGGCGGGGCAGATGAAGCCTCCGTGTCTGCGGTTATTTCAATTGACAAACGCAACCAAGACGCGCTGGATTGGATTGCAGCGCATGACATAGAGCTGGAAGACGGGCGGCTTACCGCGCGCCGTGTGGTAAAGAAAACCGGACGCGGCTCGATATGGATACAAGGAACGCCGTTTTCACGGGGGGAACTAGCCGAATTCACAGGACTTCTGTTCGACCTGCTAGGCCAGCACGCCCACCAGTCTTTACTCAGCAAAGACAACCACCGCCGCTGTCTTGACCGCTTTGCCGGACTGGAGGACGAAGTTTTCGCGTTCAACCGCGTGTTTACGGAGTTGGCGAAAAAGCGCAAAAACCTTGAAAACTCGCTGGTCTCGGAACGGGACAGAGCTGCACGCATCGAGCTATTGACCTTTTCAATAGATGAAATCGACAAAGCAGCTCTAAAAAACGGCGAAAGCCGCGAACTGGAAGCGGAATCGGCGCGTCTTGCCGCGTTTGAAAAACTCTCTGGCAGCGTAGAGACCGCATCCGCCGCGCTTTTTGACGCTGAAAGCTCCGTTTTAAGCCTTTCGCGCCGCGCACTCTTCGGCATTGACGCCGCCGCCGCGTTTGATGCGGGCCTTGCCGGAATTCAGCAGCGGTTCAGCGCGCTTTACTACGAAGTGGAAGACATTTCCAGCGAATTGCGCTCTTACCGCGATTCGCTCACCTATGATCCGGCGCGCCTTGAAGCCGTAGAGGAGAGGCTGGCACTGATTCAGCGGCTAAAAAAGAAATACAAACCCGCCGCCGGAGGCGAAGACGCGGCAGGCGCGGGCAGCG
>JAIRSB010000092.1 GCA_031255655.1 Spirochaetaceae bacterium
CCATCCCCTGCTTCCCCGCCGGAACACTCGCCGACATAGACAACATCGAAGGATAGCCGCTCGCTCGCAATGACGATACACCGCCCGCCAGTATATGCAGCACCGGCGAATGAGCAGGCGGCAATCATGTTTCTTCTATAGAAAACAAAGAATATAAAGCACCAAGACTTGCGGCGTTTTGTGGCGCCATTTAGTACGCGGGCGGGTTATTGCACAAATCCAATTCTGCTAATATAAGGAAAGCCGCCCCGAAAACCTTTCGGGGCGGCGTCAAAAACACGACAGGAGGATTCGATGCGTTTACAGGATAAAAAGGCCTTAGTTACAGGAGCTTCACGCGGCATCGGCAAGGCGATAGCCGACCGCTTCATCGCGGAAGGCGCGGAAGTCTGGGGCGTCGGCACTAAAGAGCCGGACGGACTTGCGGAAAGGATTTCCGAAGCGAACGGACGGCTGCACTGGATTTGCGCCGACTTAGGTCTCCTTGATCAAGTAGAAACACTTGTAGAAGACCTGATAAAAGAGGCAGACGGCTTTGATGTTTTGGTAAACAACGCCGGAATTACCCGCGACAACCTTTCATTCAGGATGAATTTCGCGGACTTTCAGAAAGTTCTGGACGTTAATTTGAGCGCGCCGTTCATCATCGCCCGCACGGTGGGACGCGCAATGATACGACAGCGGCGCGGCTCCATCATCAACATGGCAAGCATTGTCGGCATACACGGTAATGGCGGACAGGCAAACTACGCCGCCGCGAAAGCCGGAGTGATAGGATTTACAAAGAGCTTGGCGCAGGAAGCCGCCTCGCGCGGCGTGCGGGTAAACGCGATAGCCCCCGGCTTCATCGCAACCGACATGACAGGCGCGATGACGGACGAAGCGCGGGAAAAAACACTTTCATTGATACCGCTTAAACGCATGGGGACACCCGATGATATTGCCGGAACAGCGTTGTTTCTGGCTTCTGATGAATCGGCGTACATAACCGGACAAGTAATCCCCATAGACGGCGGAATGTTCATGTAATTCGGAGGATATATGAGAAAAGTTGTTGTTACCGGAATGGGCGTAATTTCGCCAATCGGTAAGTCCATCGATGAGTTTCTGGGCGCGTTGAAAGCCGGGAAAAGCGGCGTTCGCAAGATAACCCAGTTTGACGCATCAGGACACAAAGTAAAAATTGCCGGAGAAGTACCGGATTTTGACAGCTCAGTCTGGATAGACCAAAAAGACGCGCGTAAGATGGCACGCTTTACCCAGTTTGCCGTAGCAGGCGCGGCGCAAGCCTTGTCGCAGGCAGGACTTCTGGACACAGCGCGGAAAGTGAACTGCGAGCCGGAACGGTGCGCCGTTGTACTTGGAAACGGAATAGGCGGCTTTGAGGTAGTTACCGAATCGTTCAAAAAACTGTTCGCGTCAGGCCCCGACAGAATGTTGCCGCTCACTGTACCACTGATGATAAACAACGAAGCGTCAGGCAATGTGTCAATGGTATTCGGACTGAAAGGCCCCGCCTACACACAAGTTACCGCCTGCGCGTCCGGCGCGGACGCGCTTGGACAGGCACTCGACATGATACGCTCCGGCAGATGCGATGTCGCAGTCTCCGGCGGCACCGAGGCTTGCATCACCTCATTCGGGCTGGGCGGATTCGAGAGACTTCAAGCACTTTCGACTTGCCGCAACGATGAACCGGAAAAAGCCAGCCGCCCGTTTGACGCCGGCAGAGACGGCTTTATTCTGGCGGAAGGCGCGGGAATACTCGTAATTGAAAGCGAAGAACACGCGAAAAAACGCGGCCAGCCCATACTTGCCGAGTTTGCCGGTTACGGCGGAAGCGCGGACGCATACCACATAACATCGCCTGACCCTTCCGGCGAGAGCGGCGGACGAGCAATAAAACTGGCCTTAGCCGATGCCGGACTTAAACCGGAGAATGTGCAGTATTACAACGCACACGGAACATCAACGCGGATAAACGACGCCGTCGAAACCAAGATGTTGAAATTCGCGTTTGGGGAACATGCCTACAAACTGAAAATATCCAGCACAAAAAGCATGATAGGACACTGCGTCGCCGGCGGCGGCGGCATTGAGGCCATCGCGAGCATCCTTGCAATACGCGAAAGCTTTTTCCCGCCGACAATCAATCTGGAAACACCCGACCCTGAATGTGATTTGGATTATGTCCCTAACAAAGCGCAGTACGGAGAAGTAAACGTAGCCGCCTCCGGCAACCTAGGCTTCGGCGGACATAACGGCGTAGTTGTGTTCAAGAAGTACAAACCCTAAGCCGCAGACGTTTGAGCCGGCGCTGAAATCACCGGCTCAAAAGCCGCCCGCCCGGCAAAGCGGGCGGGCAGACATCCTACTGGAAAAGAATACCAGCCAGACGTGGAATAGAAATCACGTTGCCTATCATCCCGCCCAAAGAAGACAAAAAGAAAACAAGCAGAACATGAGTAATCCGGTTTTTGTAGATACCCTTAATACTAGTAATACTTTCGGTAAGAGTTTCGGCATCCTCAACACGAGGGCGGCGCAGCAAAGCCTGCGCCGCGCCGGAAAAAAGCCCAACCCCTATAAAAGGACTTAAAGTACCAATCGGAGCGCCGATAAACGACGCAAGAATTGCCAGCGGATGAGCAAGAGCAACAAGCGCTCCAGCAGCAGCAAGCGAGCCATTCCAAAGAACCCAGCGCAGCAACATTTCAAGACTCAAATCCGCACCGGCGCGGAAAAATCCCGCGACAATGAAAGCCACTATAAGCAGCGGCACAAGCCAGCCCACCAACTTCCCGCCAATACCCGGAGCCGGCGTTTTTTCCAAACAAGAGACATCGGCATCTTCCGTACCCGCCGCGATAGATTTGACATGCTGTTTAAGACCTTCAAGGTGCCCCGCACCCACCACCGCCACAGTCTTGCCGTTCTTACTCCGCGCCGAGTTCTCCCAAATCTTAGCAGCAAGATAACGATCGCGCTCATCTATAAGCGCGGTCTTAACCTCCGGCAAATAATCCGCCAAATCCTGCATCATACCGTCAAGCTCGCTTTGCTTTTTCAGGTTCTCAATCTCAGCCTCACTCAACTTTTCCGTAGTAAAAGCGCTGTTCAAAAGCCCGGCAAGCAGCTTGCACTTACTCCAAAATCCGCAGCTCACCCATGCGCGGCGCAGCGTTTGCTGCACCTCACGGTCGCAAAACGAGTAAGGAATATCAAGCTCTTTTGCCGCGTCAACAGCAGCGCGCATCTCCTCGCCGGGCACAACACCCAATTCGTTACCAAGCCTGTGCTGAAAACTCGACAAAACAAGATTCGCTATCAATAAGAAACCCTTACCCTCACGAATAACATTTATGATGTCAAGCTTTTCCCAAGTGTCCTTCCGCGTCATAGAAGCGAAACGCCCACTGTCCAATTCCACACAAACCATTCCCGGCTGTTCGCGCTGAATGACAGCACGAGTTTCATTTATACTCTCCCGCGAAATATGAGCTGTCCCAACAAGAATTATCTCGCGGCCATCAAAACTCAAATCCACCCGCGTTTCGTTGTTTTCGGTCATGTTCAACCTTTTTCACCGCCCCCGCCAACGTTCACACCGCCAATCTGTATGTTGCGAGTCTTCAAAATCCATTCATTCAAACGCCATTCCACAAGATCCATACGCTTCATCTCGCGAAATTCGATGAAAAACTTGTCCGCCATCAAATTGTTGCCCTTAATATCGTAATAATTTGCTAAATAAAACAACATCTGCGCCTTGATACGCTCACTTTTTTCTTTATCAATACGGCGCGCTACCTCAGAATCGCCCGAAAGGTCGAAAAACAAGCGCAAGACATGATAATCCAGCTTGCTGCGATCAACCTTTCGCATAACACTATCTAAGAAAGCCTTCACCTCATTCAGTTTCACACCACTTTTCAGCATATTGACCGCCGCGAGCAAAGCGTAATTATTTTCGTCCGGCGCGGACTTGTAGGCGGCAGCGAACGACTGAGCAGCGTTAGCGTACAAACCCTTTTTCATCTGCTGAACACCTAAACCCTCAAACGCGAAATAATAATCCGGGCGCAGACGAACAATCGCCTCGAAATCATGCGCCGCGCCGTCAACATCCTCCAACTCATCGCGGATACCCGCGCTGTAAACGTAAAAAATGAATTTATTCGGGTCAAGCTTGCTGGCATAATCAAACTCCGCAAGAGCTTCCTGCCGCTTCCCCATTTTCAACAACACACATCCTTTGTCATAAGCCGTCCAAGGATTGAAAGGGTCAAGCCGCTTGGCAGTTTCGAGATCTTCCAGCGCACGAGACATATTACCCGTTTCACGATAGAAATGCCCGCGCTCGCCGTATGCCTCAGCGTGCTCAGGATAAAGCGCAACCAGCTTGTTAAAAAGCTCTTCAGCTTTCTGATAATTGCGCTCCATAAAAAACACCTGCGCCCTGCCTTCGATTGCCCTGATGTTGTCCGGTTCTATGGCCAGCACACGATCAAAATATGAAGCCGCCGTCCGAAAAGACTTCGCTTCTCTGGATATATGACCAAGCGCATTAAGCGACGGAGTGTGAGCAGGCACTTCTTCCACTATCTTTTCGAGCATAAGCCGCCGTTCCTTAGGCTTACCGGACGCACCCTCAATGTTTGCGAGAATGAAACGACTTTCAACATCGCTGCCATCTTCGGAAATCAGCACGTCCGCGATAGCGCGAGCTTCATCCAGCCTTCCGGCGGAAATAAGAATAGAAGCCTTGAGCCTTCGATTACCCCGTTGTTCGGCCTCTTCGGGACTTAGATCGTCAAAAAGCGCAAGCGCACCATCAATGTTCCCAGTCTCAAGAACAAGCGCAAGACGTTCCGCGAAAGTCTGCGGCGGCGCGGCGGGAGACACAGCCTCCGGCGGCACAAGTTTTGTCGAAGCACATGACACGAAAAATAGAAGCGCGCCGCAAGAAATAAGCCCCAGCGCCTTCGTTAAACATTTTTTGAAAGTGTACATACTTACCATTATCGGTGAACAGAAAAAAAAGTCAAATCCTTGTTAAACCGCTTTCCCGCGCAGGCTTTGCGAGACTTATCGAAAATCAGTGATAATAGAGTTGTTTAGAAACTTCAGTTTCTAAACAACAACCGTTAAAAAACATCAAAATGCTTTGCATTTTGCAAGACTTGGGAGACAACCAACCGGGTTGTCGAACAAGTCAAATGTTACTTGTATAAATCAATCGCTGCCGCAAGGAAGCGGCAGCCTGACAACAGCAGCGAAACAATCCAGCACACCGAGCCCCCCTCCCCCCGCCGGATTACTTCGCCCTAGCAGGCTCGCAATGCCGCCCCGCGTCAACACCTGACGCCGTACTGCGTCAACACTTGACACCGTACTGCGTCATCACCTGACACCGTACTGCGTCAACACTTGACGCCGTACTGCGTCAACACTTGACGCCGTACTGCGTTATCACCTGACACCGTACTGCGTCATCACCTGACACCGTACAGCGTCTACACAAGACACCGTACTGCGTCAACACCTGACACCGTTCTGCGTCAACGCCTGAGACCGTTCTGCGTCTTCGCCTGGGA
>JAIRSB010000099.1 GCA_031255655.1 Spirochaetaceae bacterium
TCGCACTTTGCCACGCGTGGGAAGGACATTGGGGCATGGCGGGGGCCTTTTTGTCAGGTTTATTTTTGTCTTTCATGTTTGAACGGAAAAAATCGCTGGACTGCATAACGGCAAGCCACGCGTTGTATAATATAACGGTATATCTTTTGTAAAATTCTTATTTTCGGTGATGCTAATCGCTTCGAAAAACTTAACTGGACTTGTTCGACAGCTCGGTTAGTTGTCTCCCAAGTCTTGCAAAATGCAAGGCATTTTGCTGTTTTTAGCAGTTGTTGTTTAGAAACTGAAGTTTCTAAACAACTCTACTATAATTCCTCCGCCTTAAAGCTGTTTGACGGATATACAAACTCGTTCTGCGCCGCGACAAGCTGCAATTCTCGCTCGCCCGCTTTGAAAGTGGCTTCCAGAACGCCGTACATGGACGCGGCTGTAGTTTCAAGGGCTAATTTTGCGTTTCGGCTTTTCATGTAACGTGAAAGAAAAATAGCAGCGCAAAGGTCGCCTGTGCCGGATACTATTCCGTTGAATTTTATCTCGGGTGTGTTTACGCGCCATTGTTTGCCGCTGTCCGACACTATCATATCGAGCGTTTCCGGCGCGGCGTTTGACGGAGTTCTTTCGCGGTAACTAGTAACAAGGATTATTTGCGGGCCTTTATCGTGAAGTATATGGAGCGCATCCCGCAGTTTTTTGATATTCTTTGTGTCCAATTTCGTTAATAATTCCAACTCGAATTGATTAGGTGTTATAATATCTGCGAGTTTGATGAGGCTGTCGTTGAAAATTACCGGAATATCAGGGTTTACATATAATCCGGTTTCGACATCGCCCATGACAGGATCGCAGCAGTACAGTGCAGACGGATTCGCCATTCTAACACTTCTGACAGCATTGCTGACGGCGTGCCCCATCCGAACACCGCCCAAATATCCCGATAACACCGCGCTGCAACGTGGAAGGACGTTTCGTTCTCGCAATCCGAGCATAAGACTGTCCACAAGCCCTGCGTCGAGCATTTGCCCACGCCACGCTCCGTAGCCTGTATGATTCGAGAATTCCACAGTATTGATAGGCCATACCTCGTGTCCCATTCGCCGCAACGGAAACACCGCCGCGGAATTGCCCACCGCGCCGAAAACTACGTGTGATTGTATTGAAAGGATACCCATGATATTGTTTATCTTAGTGTACGCAAGTCCGTTAAATCTATCAACTATATTTCCTTTGTATGACAATAAACCAGTTTTATACGGCATATCTATAGATTCCTTTGTTTTTGACGAAAAGCGTTTAGGACTATTTCCGCCGGAACGCACGCAGAAAATTCGCGTCTGTAGTTTTTTAGATGACCGTAAACGCTCTTTCGCGGCGGGGTTGCTGCTAGAGGCGGCGCTTGGGAAAGATGTTGCGTTTGGAGTCCGCAGTGATGATAATGGAAAGCCGTACATCGAAGGTGGCCCTTATTTCAGCATTTCCCATTCAGGAAAATGGGTTATCCTTGCTGTGTGCGAAGAACCTGCTGGCGTTGATATTGAAATCCGCTCGCTGTCCCGCAATACGGAAGGTATAGCGCGGCGGGCGTTTCATCCGCTTGAGCGCGAGGCGGCCAGAGGCAATCTGGAGATGTTTTATAAAACATGGACGGCCAAGGAAAGCTACATAAAAATGCTTGGGAAAAACTTGTCCACTCTGCCAGATTTCCGCGTCATATTTAATGGTAACGAAGGGCGCGTGGAAGGAAATCCCGATGCTGTCATCCGTGTATTTGACGATATTGATGGCTATACCGCCACGGTTTGCGCTTCCGCCGGAATAGGCTGGCCGGGTAGGATACTGATACCGGATTAAGCTCGCCCTCCCCTACCCCGCTACGGTTAATTTTCCATTCGTTGCCGGCGTGTTTCCATGCGGCGCCCGCACTAGGGCGTTACGCGCTTGCGGTCGCGGGGAAACAGGCTGGCTTCTTTCACGTTGGAGAGTCCGAAAATCTTAGCGGTCAAACGTTCCAGCCCGATGGCAAACCCCCCATGCGGCGGGCAGCCGTATTTGAATATTGATAAATAATCTTCCATGCCCTCCGGCTTTATACCGAAACGCGGCAGGACTTCGAGTTGAGCGGCGTAGTCGTGCTGTCGCCGCCCGCCGCTGGTTATCTCGATGCCGCGAAATATCGCGTCAAAGCTCATTGTCAGCGCCGCGTCCAGCGGGTAGGTGTAAAACGGACGATGCCTGCGCGGGAACTCGTTTATAAAAACCAAGTCTATGCCCTTCTCGCGCAAAGCCCATTCGCAGACATACCTTTCCGCATCGGGATTGATATCAAAAATACGCACGCCTTTCTTTTTGGCGCTTTCTTCGTTGGCGATTTTCACCGCTTCTTCGTAGGATATTACAGGTGCGGTGAAAACGGCGGACGGCTCCGGCACGGACGCGCCGTTCTTTTTCCACAATTCCAGTTCGCCGCTGTTTTTGCGTGCAATCTCTTCAAAAATGCGGGCAAGAATGCCTTTTTCAAGCTCGATTAGTTCTTTTTCAGATTCGATGAAAGCCATTTCCAAATCGAGCGACACATACTCGTTAAGGTGGCGCGGCGTATCATGTTTTTCGGCGCGATATGCCGGCGCTACTTCAAACACCCTCTCCAGCCCGCTTGCGACAAGCGTCTGCTTGTAACACTGCGGCGACTGCGCCAGATAGACTTTTCTATCAAAGTATTCCACTTCAAACAAGTTTGTCCCGCCTTCCGTTCCGCCGCTTACAAGTTTGCTTGTCTTTATTTCTGTAAAACTTTGTTCGCGCAGATAAGCGGAAAAGGCCTCAATTATCGTTGCCTGTGTTTTGAATATTGCCTGAATTGCCGGATTTCGCAGTGAAAGAGCGCGTTGGTCAAGCACGGCTTCAATGCCCGTTCGCGTAACATCGGCATTTACCTGAAACGGCATATCGGCAGCCGCACGGCTCAAACATTCCAGAGACGACACACGCAGTTCCGCTCCGCCGGGAGTTTTTTCATTCAGTGCGGCATCTCCGCGTACGGTAATTACGGATTCGAGCGGCGGCACATCGTATTTTTTATCAAGCACAAGCTGAACAAGTCCGGAGCGGTCTCGAAGCACGATAAAGTTCACCGCCCCAAGCTCGCGTATCCGGTGTATCCAGCCTGAAAGCTCTATGTTTTTCTCGCCTCTTTCAGCCGCATTTTTTAATTCTTTCGCTAAAACTCGCATTTTAATTCACCTGTAATGGCGCGGGCTGCCATATTTGTAAACACGTCCGCGTAAGTTCCGGCTTGCGCCGTCTCATTATTTCCGTCCTTCGTACAAAAGCTCTTCTATTTGCCGCCCTACGATTTCCGGTGCGGCGCGGCCTCCGGTAGAAGCAAGCGTCTTTCCGACCAGATAAGCAGTCAGCGATTTCAGCTTCTTTTGATTGCCGGCCTCTATCGCGGCGCGGGCATCCGCGGCGGTTTTCGCTTCCTCTTTCCACACTTTATTCACAGCTTCTAAAATGACGGCAGGATCGTTAATTTGCTCCCAGCCGCGCTCTTTTATGATTAGTGCTGGGTCTTTGTCTTCGGCAAAAACCGCCTCAAGCGTCTGTTTCGCGTTTTTGTTGGAAGCGGTTCCATTCGCTATTAAAACAGTAAACTCGGCAAGCCGGCGCGGGCTTAGTTTTATAGAACCTATGTCCGCCAAATCAATTTTATCACGGCTTAGGATGTGCTTTATATCAGACAACAGCCTGTTCGCTATGCGGGACGCGGCGTCTTTCCGCTCTAAACCCAGCTTGCAAGCGGCGGAAACTGCGTTTTCGTAGTAATCGGCCACAGCTTTTTCTTCGCAAATAAGCCCCGATTGCTCATCATTCAAATGGTATTCCACTTTGAGACGTGCCGCGCGCGGAAGTGGCAGTTCCACAAGTCCGGCTTCCACTGAACGCAAAAACTCTCCGTCCGGCACAAAAACCAGCAAGTCCGGTTCCGGAAAGTATCGGTAATCCTGCGCGTTTTCCTTTGTCCGCATGGGGGCTGTCTCATCACGGTTTTCATTCCAAAGGCGCGTCTCCTGGACAATGGTTTTCCCGGAATCCAGCAGAGCCGACTGTCTTTTTATTTCATAATTCAAGCCCAGTTTTATGAAACGGGATGAGTTCAAATTCTTAAGTTCAACCTTTTTGCCGAGCCCTTTACCCGCAAGATTGATAGACACATTGGCATCAGCGCGCAGCGAACCTTCTTCCATGTTGCCGTCGCATACGCCAAGATAGCGAACAATCCGGCGCAGTTGCTGAACGAAGAGTTCTGCCTCTTCGCCGGATTCCATGTCCGGCTCAGTAACTATTCCGAGAAGAGAAACACCGGCTCGGTTGTAGTCCAGCAACGAAACCGTTCCGGCGTGTATCATCTTGCCTGCATCCTCCTCCAAGTGGCATTCACGAATACGCACTTTCCTGCTTATGCCATTCCCCTCGATATTTACCCAGCCTTCCTGCCCAAGCGGAGAGGCGAACTGCGATATCTGATAGTTTTTTGGCATATCGGGGTAAAAGTATTGCTTGCGTTCAAACCATGTTTTTTCCGGTATGCGGCAGTTCAAAGCGCGGGCGACAAGACAGCCCATACGCATCGCCTCTATATTGAGCGCGGGCATAACGCCCGGATAACCCATGCAAACCGGGCAGATGTTCGTGTTAGGCTCATCGCCGAAAGCGGAACGGCACCCGCAGAAAACTTTGGTTTTTGTTAAAAGATGAATGTGAACTTCCAGTCCGATGAAGGTTTGATACATATTATTCCTTTAAGTTTGTTCCCAAAAAGTTTTGAAACCCGGCGGATGTGGAAATGGATGCGCCACTTCGTATTTTTCCGCGATTGAAAACAAAGTTTCCTCCGCGAAGGCGCGCCCCAAAAGCTGAACGCCGGTAGGTAAACCGCCTTCTAGCGACACGGGAAAGGCAAGCGAGGGGAGACCCGCGAGGTTCGCACAGCAGGTGTACAAGTCGGCAGCCTTTTGCGCGAATGAGGAAAGGGCACTTTCACTGCCGCGTCCGAAAGCGCGGGACGGGAAAACGGGCATTAATATCGCATCGCATTTTGTTGCGCCGCCACTCTCACCGGAAGCACCTAAGTATGCCTCGAAACCGCGCCTTATGCCGGCCCGTATACGCTGCGCCCTAAGATAGTACCTGTCCTGAAAACCGGAGCGCAACACGAAAGTACCAAGCAAAATCCGCAGCTTTACTTCATCGCCGAAGCCCGCGTCACGTGACTTATCTACAAGCTCGTCCGGATTCTCTGCCCAATCAGGACGCTTACCATAGCGAATGCCGTCAAAACGGGCAAGATTCGCGCTCGCCTCTGCCGCCGCTATCGTGTAGTACGCCGGAACTCCGTATTTAAGAGCGCTTACCTCGACTTCTATAAGGTTATAGCCCAGATTTCTTAAGTTTTCTTTCGCTACCTCAAATGCTTTTTCGACTTCTGGCTCCAGAACAGCTGCGTTAGCCGCCGCGCCGGAAAAATCCTCCGCTATCGCCTGCGCGATAGCGGAGGGCGACAACACTCCGATAGTCTTGTTCGGCGGCGCGGATTCGCCACCCGTCCGGCTCGTCTGGTCCAGCGGGTCGGCTCCCTTTATGCAGTCAAAAACAGCACGGCAGCGTTTTACACTGTCGGCAGCTATGCCGACAGTGTCGAGACTTGAGGCGTAGGCCACAAGACCATAGCGCGAAACCGCGCCCCAAGTCGGCTTCAGTCCGATAACGCCGCAGAACGAGGCCGGCTGTCTTACCGAGCCGCCCGTGTCAGAGCCCAGCGCGAACGGAACAAGCCCCGCCGCCACAGCTGCCGCGGAACCGCCCGACGAACCGCCAGCCACGCGGCTTGCGTCCCATGGGTTATTCGTGCGCTTTATGCCGGAATTATCGGTAGAGGAACCCATGCCGAACTCGTCCATGTTGGTCTTGCCCACCGCGACAGCTCCGGCATTTTTCAGCTTCTGCACGGCAGTCGCCGTATATGGAGCGGTGAGACCGGAAAGCAGCTTTGAGCCGCAGCTTAGCGAAAATCCTTTTACTGCAATGTTATCTTTTACAGCGAATGGCAGACCGCACAAAGGTGAGTCCGTTTTTGGTGTGCTAGTTCTTGACACGCCAATTTTTGGCGCGGACTGTCCCTTTTCTGGCGCGAATTCAATGAAAGCGCCGATTTTCTCTTCCCATTCTTTGAAATAATCTATATATCCGGAGGGCAGGGTCATAATTTCCTCAGCAATAGTTATAAAACATTGGGGACAACGATAAAACGCCCGTCCCGCTCGCCGGAGTTATCCAGCATAGTTTCAGCTAATTCCGGAGCCGCTTTCGCGGACGGCGCGGCGTCCGGCCTAAAATGAGCCGGCGGCATATCCGCGCCCGCAGCCCCATCGCTTCCAAGCGTGTTTTCGTCAGCCCCCCCCCTCTGCATGGCAGCGAAATACGACAACATCTCACGACACGCCGGAAAAGCCGCCTCCAGTTCCGCCTCGCTTGTGTTAAGACGCGCCAAAGATGCCGTTATCCGCAAATCTTCTATTATAAGTGATGTCGCCGCCTCCGTTGACGGCGCCAGCGAAGCTGGCGAGTCTGTCTCTGTTAAATCCATACCTAATGATTGCATTTTTGTTGCCCTGTGTCTATCAGTACGGAGGCTGTCATTTGAACAGTATCACCTTTTCCGAGCGCGGCGCGACCTCCCCTATTATAGCGGCGTTTTCGTCTCCGGCATCTTTTATACGGGATAGAAGCCGCCGCGCTTCTCCGGGATTGACAGCTATCAAAAGCCCGCCGGATGTCTGCGGGTCGAACATCAACTCCTGTAATGCAAACGGAAGCGTATCGGCATCGGCAAACTTTTCCACACGCGCGCGGTTGCGCTCTCCGGCGGCAGTCAGCAAATATTCCTCCGCGTAGTCAGCCGCTTCGGGAATGAACGGCAGCGCGTCGGGATACAGCACGATTGATGCCGCATCGCCTGCCATCTCCAAAGTGTGGACTAGCAGCCCAAAACCGGTAACGTCCGTACACGCGCTTACCTCAAAACCAGCCATAGCTTCG
The DNA here is from genome assembly GCA_031255655.1 of Spirochaetaceae bacterium. Classification (GTDB taxonomy): domain Bacteria; phylum Spirochaetota; class Spirochaetia; order Treponematales; family Breznakiellaceae; genus JAIRMY01. The sequence goes on from JAIRSB010000099.1 coordinate 7,093, forward strand.
GCGGCGGCGCGGTTTAGCCTTTCCATAGAAGCGACGGCTTTGCGGACAGCATTTTCGTCCGCCATCCCCCCCCGCAGCGCGGCCATTACTATGCCAACCCCAAGCGGCTTGGTAAGTATCAGCTTGTCGCCTGCTTTGGGCGTGTTGTTCCGCAGAACTTTGGTCGTTTCGACCATACCGGCAACAGCTAGCCCATATTTCGGCTCTTTGTCGTATATCGAGTGCCCGCCGCCCAGCACCGCCCCCGCTTCCGTGATTTTCTCCGCGCCCCCGGCCAGTATGTCCGCAAGCGTCCGCTTATCCATAGCTTCGGGGAAGCACACCAAATTCAATGCCAGCGCAGGCCGCCCGCCCATAGCCCATACATCGCTCAGGGCGTTCGCCGCTGCTATGCGCCCGAAAGTCTTGGCGTCGTCTATCATCGGGGAGAAAAAGTCAACAGTGAATATTAGGGAATGTTCATCATCGAGCTTGTAAACCGCCGCGTCATCGGAGGCGTCATACCCAACGAGCAGGTCTTGACTGCCCCTCGCCGCCAATCCGGACAACAGTAGCGCAAGAGTACCGCTTTCTATTTTTGCGCCGCAGCCGCCGCTTGTACAATTTGACAACAGAGAATTGTTATTTTGCGTCATCTTTCACCTCGAAGCGGCTGCAAAGCGGACTTGCTGTACGACACTCTTCCGTCAGTTTTTTCCATAGAATAGATTTCTTTGATGATGATACCGGCATCCGATAGAAACTTGAGCGCATCCTCAAGATCTTTCGGCAAAAATCTAAGGCAAAAGCCGCATCCTGCCTCTATCGCAGAAGGTTTGGGCATTACGCGGACGTGAAAGTCACGTTCCCGCAGTTCCTGCTCCGCCATAATCGCGTGGGAAGTGCTTTCAAAACAGATGATACTTTCAACTTTTAGTTCTCTGTGCCGTGCCATCGTCGTTGTGTTTTACCCTGTCAGTATACACCACCGTATCTTTGTTGTAAATTGGCTTAAGCTGTTGCTGTCGTTAATAAATGATAAGATGGATTTTCCCCCGAAAGGTAGACAAAAATTTGCATGGAATTCAAATCAACATATCGCTGGTAGAAACCGTAGGTAAAAATTAACTTAAGCCCACGAACCCGATGGGTAAATGTAAAATTGCTGAAACACGCTTCATTTACCTTGCGTGTACGCCCACGCACAAGGTATGATAACAACGAACATGAAAACTGAAAGCGCTGATTCCCCTATGCTCGCGCAATACCGGCGGATAAAAAAAGAACACCAAGGCGACGTACTTTTTTTTCGACTAGGCGATTTTTACGAAATGTTTGCGGAAGACGCACTGGAAGTTTCGGCGCTACTCAACCTGACATTGACACACCGTAACGGGCTTCCCATGTGCGGCGTTCCATACCACGCGGCCCGCTCATACATAGCGCGCCTCCTGAAACACGGCAAAAAAATCGCCATCTGCGAGCAAGTCGGAGAGCCGGCCAAAGGAAAAACTCTAATTGAGCGGGAAGTAACCGAAGTCATAAGCCCCGGCACCACGGTGGACGAAGAGTTTCTTGACCGCGGCAGTTCGAATTATCTAGCCTGTCTGTTTGGCGCTGAAATAGCATTGGCATTCGCG
>JAIRSB010000106.1 GCA_031255655.1 Spirochaetaceae bacterium
AAAAAGGTTTCGGATGATGAATTTAAAACCATCAATCTAACACGAATCGCTCCTTTCGGCGCTTGGAATTATCAGATATCCCCTCGTTAATTGGTCATATTATTTATTACCAGTTCCTAATGGGCAGCCTCCTACCCGATTCTTTACAAGATAATAACCAGTGAAAATCCACTGCGATACCAGTTTAAGTTTATGCTGTGAATTCTAAAAATAGTTTACCAACCGATACTCAGTGAGTTTTGGTCAAAAGTCTCCCATGAGTATCGATATGGCGTGCTTTACGGGCATTGGTACTAAGCCACAGAAGCCGAAATGAGTAGAGCCTTTCAGAAAACCCGGTGGCAGTGAAAAAGTTTTTACATTAGGAATATCCGGACATGAAACGGCTTGCCGGTGAAATGAGGCTAAGATTTACTGAGGCAACAAGGTGTCTATCCGTTCCAATTATCACAGCGGGACCGCGTGGCTATGAATGGAAGACGCTGGTACTTAAAATAACCAGGCGAGATTTTTCGTTAATATGATTTCGACGGTATGTAGGACAGGGTAGATGCGGTTTATGGCTGCCGAAAAGACCTGTCCCGCCCCTGTCTTTATTGCATTTTTGCAAACGACTCCTTCGCCGTCAGTGTCAACCGATATTTAATAGTAGACGGATACCTGGTACATAAAAGCAAGGCGGTGAAAAGTTTATAGTGTCCACCCCCGAACAGTTCAGCAAAATCGTATATATCGCTTTGCGTTCATTTTTGTTATGAAAATATTAGTGATTTTGTCGAATCGCTTTCCAGTCTGCGAATGATTTAGATTCATTTTTGAATTCGTTACCATTACGACTAAGATTATTAGCTAGTCCTTCTGTTTGAAATATTCTTTCGATAGTTTTCCAGTCCATCTTCTTATCATCTGGTTTAATGCTGTGGAAGTATTCGGCGAGGAACTGCTTGGATGTTTTACCTTTCAATTTAATGAATCCATCTTCCTGAGGTTCTATAAAACCGTTAGCAAGAAGTAATTTGTAATCATCTTTGAATTGAGGGTATAATAACGATAACAACTGGATGTTCATATCAAGCGGATTACTATCTTTTTGTAAAGAAGTTGGAAACGCAATCTGATCAGTTATACGTTTGCAAATATATGATAAATAGTGAAAAACTGCCGAAAAAAAGAATGGATAGTCATAATCTGTTTTTTTATTTATATCTTCTTCACGCTCTCGAAGATAAGATATAAACTTTCCTATTTCTGGTATGAGATCTTTAAAATAATAAAATCTCTTACTGTAATTGAATCGTTTGGTCAAATCAACCACGTGATTCAGATATTTGCTTTCTTCTGTATTGAATTCACCAAGCAAATCATCACGGTATTTGATTGTGAAAGCATATCCAGACTCCGACCGCTTAAAGGATACGCTCATATTTTCATTTTTCTCGATGATATCATATATTTGATTTTTATTTTCCATTATCTATACCCCTTTTCCTATATACCCATTTGAATTCACAAATTCTGGCAGTAATCCGCCAAACGCCGCGACCTGGGCATTCCGCACCTGTTCACGGTCACCGGAAATGAGGTGACCGCCGTAGTGTTGCAGCATTTCGAGCGTTTTATGCCCAGTCTGCTTTTGCAGTAATTTCTCGTTCACTTTATCCATCATATATGAGGTATAATAATGCCGCCATCCGTGGAATGTATAGTCCTTTGCCGCCGATTCAGTCATTCCAATTTTGACAAGCGCGTCGCGCAGTCCGCGCAGAAACAAGTCCCCTTCCATAGGTTTTGTAGACATTTTTTCCGCCCAGAACACATAGCTGTCAATACTTGCACCATGAGGATTGGATTTCGCAATATTTAGCAAATTCTGTACTATATAAGGAAAAGGGACTTCCACGGTGCGCTGTTCCGTATTTTTTGTGCATTTTAAGCCGTCCGCAAAGTTCCACGCATGTTTCACATAGACGCATTCTTTCCCCAAGTCTTGTACCCTCAGTCCCTGAATTTCACAAGCCCTCATTCCGGTTACCATCGCGAGCAGGTTGGCAACACGCGAGCGCTCGTCATCCCATTCAACACGGAAAATTGCCGCGGCAAGGTCGGGCGTCAGTATCTGGCGCTCAGCCGAATCGCCTGAAAACTTGGTATGCCCGTCGACAACATTAGTGTCTATCTTTTTTCGGTTGAAAGCCCATTTAAGCGGAACGCTGCCGACAGTGATGATTTTATTCTTACGCTTGGCCGAAAGCGGCAGTTCATCCAAGTAATTGATAAAACTATCGATGTCATCCCATGTTATTTCCCCGAGATATTTATCACCGAAATATGGGCTCCAATACTTTGCCGCATCAGCCGCCTGTCCGCGCACATACCGCTTGTGAATGCTATGCTTTTTTCGCAGTTTGTCTTTTACATATTCCGAGTTTTCGTAATCCCAAAATTCACCAAGATAGTCCACAAATTTAACCGACTTTTTGCTTCCCGCAAGCACAAAACTTACAAGAAGCCCGCGTTTTTGCAACTCATCGCAAATAAAAAGCGTGTCCGGCTTGCTTATCATAGCCGTCGCGAATGCGGACTTTATATCAACACCGACACGCCCGCCTTTGTGCGGAATACCGTCCCTAAGCCATTCATAGGCGGTTTTAATTGCCTCCGCCTCCGTTGTCTTTTTTGTGCTGACAGCGGGAAGATACCTTCCTGTCGCCTCGTCCTTGAAACTGACGACATAAAACGGACGCCCCGCCCTCTTAAACACCGAAAATGGATGCGCGTGCATATCCTCTCCTCTCAAACGGCAAGGAAAACGGCTTTCGGGCGCTGTAGCCCGTGTGCCGTTCTATGTGCCGTTGCACAAGATTTAAGGACGCCCGCTGTCGGGTGGTCCGCTAAGCCCTTATCCTATAAAGACTTAGTTTATAGCCAAGAGGGGGAATCGAACCCCCGACCTGCGCATTACGAGTGCGCCGCTCTACCGACTGAGCTATCGTGGCTTGTGTATTGAATAATATACGCTTCGCTTGCGTTTTGCAATAGGGC
>JAIRSB010000173.1 GCA_031255655.1 Spirochaetaceae bacterium
AAGCGGTGAGCGCCGCGGCGGACAAAATCCGGCGGATAAATCTTTAGTGATGGAGTGTGTAGTATGCTGCTTCGCATAGGCAGCCGCGAAAGCGCCCTCGCGGTGGTTCAGGCTGAAAAGGCCGCCGAAGAGATAAAGCGCTTCAATAAAGGCATTGACACGGAAATAATCACGATGAAGACGCGCGGCGACATGATTGCTGATGAGCCTCAGGAAAGCTAGGGCGGGAAAGGGCTTTTTGTGAGGGAGCTTGACCGCGCGCTTCTTGACGGCAAAATAGACATTGCCGTTCACAGTCTTAAAGACATTCCCGCATACCTTGAAGATGGCGTTGTGATAAAAGCCTTCCTGCCCCGCGATGATGCCCGGGACGCGCTTGTGCTGCCGGAGGGTGTTTCGGAGGCGGATTTGTCAAATCCGATAGGCTGCGCCGGCGGCAGACGGCGTGTGCAACTGCAAAAACTGTTTCCACAGGCGGAAATAAAGTTGATACGCGGAAATGTTTTGACGCGCCTAAGCAAGCTGGATTCCGGCGAATATGGGGCTGTCGCGCTTGCCGCAGCCTCGCTGCGCCGCCTGAACCTTTCTAACAGGATAATCCGTTGCTTCGGCATTGACAAAATGCTTCCGGCAGCCGGACAGGGCATCATAGTGGTGTGCGCGCGGGACGACAATGAAGAGGACGGCGGCGAAGACGGCGCGGCGCGGCGTTTTAAGGCGGATTTGAACGCTGCGCTGGCAGCGATTGACGACGCGGAAAGCCGCGCCATGGCGAGGGCGGAAAGGGCCTTTATCAGAACGCTGTGCTGCGGCTGCGGCTCCCCCGCGGCGGCTTACTCGGAAATCTCAGGTGGCCGCATGACGCTGCGCGCCCTATACGCCGAAGACGGGGATTTTGTTACAGGAAGTATAAGCGGCGGTGTTGACGAATGTGAGGAACTGGGGAAACGCCTTGCCGCAAAACTGATGTCGGACTATTACGGGAGAGCGGGTGTAAAGCGGGGGAAGGTTACTCTTGCCGGAGCCGGGCCGGGAGACGCTGGACTTTTGAGCCTTAAGGCGAAGAGGGCGATAGAGGAAGCGGACGTGGTTTTGTACGACAATCTTGCCGGGCGCGGTGTTATCGCGCAGATTCCGCCCCGCGTAAAAACAATTTACGCGGGGAAAAGGGCGGGCTGTCATAGTCTGCGGCAGGACGAAATCAACTTTTTACTGGCAAAAGAAGCTCTTGAGGGTAAGAACGTTACGCGCCTCAAAGGGGGCGACCCTTTCCTGTTTGGGCGCGGCGGCGAGGAGCTCGACTTCTTGTACGAGGCGGACATTCCGTTTGAAGTGATACCGGGTGTAACATCCGCGCTCGCTGTTCCGGCTTACGGCGGCATACCTGTTACTTACCGCGCTTTCTGTTCTCAGGCTCACATCATCACCGCCCACCGCGAAAACGGCGGGGACATTGATTATGACGCGCTTGCGAAAAGCGGCGGAACCCTGATTTTCTTGATGGGGGCAGCCGCGCTCGACGCGATATGCCAAGGGCTTATGAAAGCCGGCATTCCGGCGGATATGCCGGCGGCTGTAATCGAGCGCGGCTGCTCTGCCAAACAGCGAAAAATCGTCTCCAGTCTGTCCGCCCTGTCCGGCGCGGCGGCGGAAGCCGGAATACAAGCTCCGGCGATTACGATAGTTGGGAAAGTCTGCGCTCTGTCCGAACGTTTTTCGTGGTTCGATAAAAAGCCGCTGTCCGGCCTCCGCATAGGCGTAACGCGCCCGCCGGACAGGGCAGCGAAACTATCCGCTATGCTTGCGGCGGAAGGCGCGGAAGTGATAGAAATCCCGTCGATACAAATCACGCCCGCCGAACACACGCCTGAACTTGAAAAGGCTATTAATTCCTTGCGAGGAAACGAGTGGTTTGTGTTCACAAGCCCCGCGGGAGTAAAAATCTTTTTTGATAAGCTGTTGAAATACGGACGGGATGTCCGTGCCTTACACGGCTGCCGTTTCGCTGTCATAGGGAAAGCTTCCGCCGCGGAACTTGCCGGACGCGGCATTATAGCCGACCTTATCCCGGAAATGTACAACGGGAAAGCGCTCGGCATCCTTCTTGCAAAGACCATCGTGAAAGAAAATCCACGCCCACTTGTCATCCTGCCTCGCGCCAGAATCGCAGGCAGCGACGTAACGGACGCACTTTCCGCCGCGGGGATAGCCTTCACCGACATCCCCATATACGACACCGCTGCTCCGCCAGAACGTGACGACCCGTACTTCATAGAACTTTTGACAGAGGGCCTTGACTGGCTGACGTTCACAAGCGTTTCCACTGTTTCCGGTTTCACGCGCATCGCGGGCGCAAAAAAGACGGCCTCGCTGCGTGGGCTAAAAGCCCTCTGCATAGGAGATCTGACGGCAGAGGCGGCGCGGCAGGCGGGTTTCGACGCATACACCGCGAAAAACGCGACGCTAAAAGATATGCTGGACTGCCTCTTGGAGACCGCTCGAAAGTAAGGCCGTGTTTTGGCATGAAAGCTTGACACATTCAACACGCCGAAAGTATAGTTATCGCAATCGCGATGTATACAAAAAGATTTTGGGTAGACACAGAGACAACGGGCTTAGATACGGCAAGACATTTTGCGTTTCAAATATCATATCTGATAGAGGAAAACGGTGTCATTCTGCACAGCCGCACACTGGAGACGCGCCCCGACGACTATGAAAACTACGAGTTCAGCAAACGGGCGGAAGAAATACACGGATACCCGCAGGATAAAATTACCGCGTTCCAGCCGGAGCGGGAGGCAATCGCCGCGCTGCTTGGAGACTTGGAACAGTACGGAAAAGACCGCCTTACCATCACCGGTTACAACATCAATTTTGACATCGGCTTCATGAAGGCGCTGCTGAACAGAGGCGGCGCGGGACGTGCGTTCTATAAGTATTTTGACCGGATGTACTGCGATGTAATGCAGCTTGTTCAGGCCTTCCGCATAGCCGGACGCATTTGTCTGCCGAACATTGACCTTGAAAGCGTCTGTAGTTACTTCGGCATAAACACGGAAACAGCGCACCACAGCATGACCGACATACTGAACACGAAGGCCGTTTTTGACAAGATTACCGGAAACCCTCCGCGGCAGTGCGCCTGACAGACTTTTTCGGCGGCTTTACACGGCAAATCTTCAGCGTATTCGGCTGCGGCGGTAAAACCTCCCTTGTTTGGGCTCTGGCGGCAAGTACGGCAGGCTCGAAAACGCTTGTAACCACAACAACGAATATGCAGGGACCGGAACAATCGGGGACTCTGTTTGATTATTTCTTTGACGAGGCGGCCTCGCGGGATATACACCCGTCCAAAGGCGTGGCCTTTGCCGGAAACCGAAAAACTTCTGGAACATCAATATCATCTTTTACGCTTCCCGCGCTGGAAAGAATAATCCCGCTGTTCGATAACGTATTCATTGAGGCGGACGGTTCGAGGGCAAAGCCGCTCAAAGCTTGGGCGGATTACGAGCCTGTAGTTACGGAAAGTACGACGGTCAGCGTCGGCATACTGCCGCTCTGGCCTTTGGGCAAAGCCGTTTCGGAGGAGATAGTCCACCGCCTGCCGCTTTTTACCGTGTTAACAGGGGCGCGGGAGGGGGATGCAATAGCCTGCGGGCATTATGTCCCGCTGATATCGGGACGCGCGGCGGACGGGCTGGATAGAGGCGGCGGATTCGGCGGCGCGGCTTACCCGCTCTTTCACGCCGCAAAGGGGCTGAAAATCCTTTTCTTTAATCAGATTGAGGACGAGGCCGGAATTGAAGCCGCCCGCCGCATTACCGCCATGCTGCCCCGCGGGTTTAGGGACAGGCTGTCCAGCGTAATCGCCGGCAGCGTCCGCGAAAACCGCGTCATCCTGCTTTAACTCTCCAGCCGTCATTGAGAGCCGTCGGCAAACTGCCACGGCAAACTGCCGCAGCAGTTTGCCGACGCTTTTTCGCTGTATTACTTCGCCCTGCGGTTCGCAATGACGGGAGAGGGGGTCTGGATGACAGGACGCGCGCCCTGCGCGTTTAAGGCTTTGTATAGCGGAAGTGGGTGGGTGGTATAAAACACAAAGCCCAACGCGCCCTTGGCGCGTTGGGCAAGCCGCAAGGCTTTCTTTTAATTATTGCTCAACATACCGCCAGCGGATGATGACAATACCGGAACCTCCGTCGCCGCCTTCATATTTCTCCTCCTTCGCTACGCCGCCGCCGCCGGAGCCGCCGTTACCGGTGTTGGGATCTCCGTTATTCCCCTGTCCGGCGCCGTATCCTAGCTTCTTTTCCGGATCGTTGTTGTATTGGTCTTCCGCGCCGCCGGCTCCGCCAGCCGCGTACCACGAAAGATCGCCGCTAATCGCGGACTGCGTCCCAACGCCGCCGTTAGCGCCCTGAAAGTCCGCATTAGTGGAGGCGCCAGGCCCGCCCGCGCCGCCTCCGCCGCCTCCGCTATAAGAACCTTTTCCGATACCGCCGGAATTGCCGAGAGACACGGCATCTTCAGGCGCAATACCACTCATAGATGAAGACCTATCTTGATCTTTGCCGGCCCCGCCTGCACCGCCGCCTGAACCGCCGTTTTTACCTTTGTTAGCTTTATTACCGCCGTGGCTGCCGCCGCCGCCGCCGCCTTTGGCAAGGAATCCATCGCCAAAGGCTGAATCGCCGCCATTACCGCCGCCCTCTGTACCTGAAGTTTGGTTGTTCCAGACCCCAATCTTGGTCGCTTTCGCTCCGCCGGCGCCCACTTTAACCGTAAACTCGTTTCCTTCTGGAAGCTGATATTTCGGATGATAGATGAAGCCGCCGGCACCGCCGCCGCCGGCTCGCCATCCGTTTGCACCTTCCGACTTTCCACCGCCGCCGCCGCCGCCGACAACAAGGACTTCCACAACAGCACCTTGAGGCTTTTTGCCGTCAACAAAGCTCAACGTGTACTCTGAACTATTGCCCAGCGCCGTACCCTCGTCAACCAAGAACTCATGGATTTCATACTTAGTATTGTCGCCAATCGTTACTATTTTTGAGATGCCGCCTGTCGCGTTATAAACTGCATCTTTTCCCTGCGTGTCTTTAGTTATTTGTATGGTGTATTGTTTCTCTGTTCCGCCTTCGGAAGTTACCTTTATCGTGATATCGGCCGTACGCTCCGCGGCAGGCGCGGCAATCTGCATACTTGCGTTATTCGATGCTTCTCCAAGACTTTCGGGTTTGGTCGTACCGTCATGTATAAGCTGTACGCGGGCGTTCATATGCTTCGCCGCCGCGCTTATGTGCAATTTATCGGTATTGTATGGCACATTCCCGCTATAAGTATCGCCACTCTGGGTTAGTTTAGCCCCCGCGACTGTAACGGAACTCAAATTTGTATTTGTGTCTCCGGCTCCACGTGTAACCGCAATGGTGTAGGTTTTCGTTTTTTCAGTCGTGTTCACATATTCCGGCGGGTCTGCAGGAATATCGCTATCCTCATACATGACCCAGAACGGAGCCGTAACTTCTATCGTAACCGTAAATGTGCCGTTGCCACTAACCTCTGTCTGTGTAATTTTTACATCGGCTTCGCTCTCGGTTGGTATCGCAGCGACTACCGCCGGATAGCCGCTGAACGGCACTGAGGCGGTGTATGACGTTGTGTCCGAGTCAAAAGCGGTTTCCGTATCGTTGCCGACATCTTCACCTTCCTCCATATCAAAGAGCCTCAAACCAGACAAGAATGTTCTCACCTTATTAGCGGTAGATTCACTTACGGCAAGTTCACCCTGCGCGATGTCTAATGAGTATAAGGTATTATCGAAAGCCCCTGGTATTTTGATGAGTTCCTCTGGATTGTTGTCTACCAGCGTCCCTTGAATTGTGGCGGGAGCGGAGGGCATCTTGAAGGTATATTCCCACGTATGCGTATACGAATCGGCCTCGCTGCCTTTTTGCGGGCTAACCTCGATACTGTTTACGGTAACTACTTTTAGTCCTGCTACCACTTTAGTGTTCGGCACTGTTACTTGCAGCGTAACATTCGTGCCTGCGGCTACCTTGAGGGATTGAGGATCGCTTACCTCGTCGGTTCCCACTTTGCTTATGACAATGAATGGACCTTCTCCGCCATCTACTGTCGTAACCTTGGATACGCTGCTTGCGACGCTAAGCGAGTATGGTCCGGGTCCTATTTCGATTGGTCCCAAGTCCTCCATACTGACCTCTTCTGGGTTAGAGACCGCGGCAAAAGCCAGCGAAAGCGCTAGAAATAAGCCCCCCCCCCCCCCGCAAATTTTTTCATGTTTCCTAACCTTGTCTTTTCCATAAAAGACCTCCTGATATAAAGATAAATAACAGTATAGCGTTTATATTTCAGAAATGCAAGATATATGCGCCGTTCCGTCAGAGCGAGCCCGCCACGACGCCGCCCGCCGCTCTCGCCGCCTCCTGTCCGCGCCACCGGCGGGTAAACCACGAAGCGGCGAAGCCGCCAGCGCCCTCCCGATAGACAATCCCGCTTGTTTCTGACATAATGCTGGGAAAAGCGCGGCTGATTCAAAGCGGCGCGGAACTTTTATGGAGTGAAATATTATGATACGCGGCGTTGACATTGTGAAAGGCACTTGTTTATTGCAAAAGGGGCAGCCCTATATCGTTGTGGAGCGCGAGTTCCACACGCCCGGCAAGGGAACGGCTATAGCGCGGGTAAAAATGAAAAGCATCAAAGACGGCTCTGTTTTGTCGCTGACTATCCCAACGCAGCAAGAGGTCGAAGACGCGGTTGTCGATGTTCACAGCTGCCAATATCAGTATGCCGACCAAGAATACTTCCATTTTATGGACGGCGAGACCTTCGAGCAGTACGAAGTGCCCATCGAAGGCATGGAATACAAAAAGAATTATCTGCAAGAAAATGAAAGTTACGACCTTACTATATGGGAAGATAAGGTTATCGACATAAAAATCCCCTATAAAGTGGTTTTTACCGTTGCCGAAAGCGAAAATTATGTCAAAGGCGACACGGTTTCGGGCGCGAAAAAGCCCATTGTTACCGAGACAGGGCTTACCGTGAACGTACCGCTTTTTATAAAACAGGGCGAAAAGATACTGGTGAACACCGAAACCAACGAGTACGTCGAGCGGGTCAATAACTAGATGGGGCGCGTCTATAATTTTTCCGCCGGGCCTTCTATGCTGCCGCGCGAAGTTCTTGAACGCGCCGCGGCGGAGATGCTGGACGCTAACGGAACGGGGCAGTCCGTCATGGAAATGAGCCACCGTTCCGCCGATTTCCCTCCCATAATCGAAAACGCCGAGCGTCTGCTGCGCGAACTGCTGGCAATCCCAAGTAATTACCGCGTTCTTTTTATGCAGGGCGGGGCTATGCTGCAATTCGCTATGGCGCCCATCAACTTGGCAGGCGCGGCGGATGGCGGGCGCAGGACGGCCTCTTATGTCGATACCGGTATTTGGGCATCGAAGGCCATTGACGAGGCGCGTAAGTATGTGGATGTTCGCGTGGTTGCTTCTTCCAAAGACAAAAACTACAGCTATATTCCCGCCGCGCCTAAGCCGCAGGCGGACGATGCTTTCTATTATATCTGCTATAACAACACGATTTTCGGGACGAAGTGGCAGGGCGCGCCGGATACTGGCGATGTGCCGCTGGTTGCCGATGTTTCCAGCTGCATTGCTTCCGAGCCGCTGGATGTTTCGCGCTTTGGTTTGCTGTTTGCCGGCGCGCAAAAGAACTTAGGGCCGGCTGGCTGCACTGTCGTGATAATTCGCGACGACCTTATTGGCGGTGCGCCGGACTGGACGCCCGCAATGCTGCGCTACGATGTTTGCGCGAAAGAGAAGTCCATGTTTAACACGCCGCCTTGTTACTGCATCTATATGATGGGTCTTGTGCTGGAATGGATTAAAGGACTGGGCGGGCTGGAGGCTATGGCAGAGCGCAACCGCGCTAAGGCCGCGCTGCTTTATGATTGCCTTGATGCCTCGCGTCTGTTCCGCGCCCCTGTCGAAAAGGGTTGCCGCAGTTTGATGAATGTTCCGTTTGTCGTAACCGAGGCGGACGGCGAAAGGCGCGCCGCGCTTGAAGCGCGTTTTCTGCAAGAGGCGGCGGCGGCGGGGCTGGTGAATCTTGCCGGGCATAGGCTGGCTGGCGGGCTTCGCGCCAGCATCTATAACGCTATGCCTGTTGACGGCGTAAAGGCTCTTATCTCTTTCATCGAGCGTTTTGAAAAGGACGCTGTCCGCCGCTAGTCCACACGCGGCGAAGCAACAGCGGTGCGAAGTGTGCGCGGCTAGTTCCCGTATGCAATAGAAGGCAGCGGGAGTTTATAGAGTTCCCCATCCGATAGTTCACTGTTCTCGTTGTTTAAGCAATCAAAATACACTTTATAATCCGCCCCGAGTTCCAAATCGTCCAATGTCATTTTTGCAAAAAAACTTTTCGAGTCCATAAATGCAATTTTGCCCGACAGTAACGCGGCGACAAGTGTCTCTTCCAATAGCTGCGGGGCGTACAGTTTAAGTCGCAGTGCACGGTCGTCTACCAGATTTAGTCCCAGCAGGACGCAGCGCCGCTGTCCGCCTATGATGGGGATAAGGTGGTTCATGGTTATGGCAACGGCGGAGTATTCAAGGGTAAAGGGGCGCGCCTGATTATAATAGTTTTCATACTGAGGCCTCATCGAAGCGGGCGCGGCGGCTTTGTTATAGTTTGCGGGCGTGAAGTCGGGGTAGCGCGGTTCTATCACGATGGTGTCGTGCAGGGGCAGCGCGATGCGGGTTACGGGTACGCCGCGTCCGGCGTGCGGATAGCGCAGGAACAGGCAGGCGGCAAGCACGACGCAAGCCCCGCTGCTGACAAGCAGCGGGGGCACGAAGAACTCCGGGAACAGGGCGGCAAGCAGCCCTGCCGCCGTAACGCAGGCTGCCGCGATTAGCAGGCCGCTGTCGTGCAGTATGGCGGCGTTCGAGAACACGAAAGCGGCGGCAGCGGACAAAAACGCGGGCGAAAGTACGCAGATGCAGGCGGTTAGGCGTCTTTCTTTTTGCCCGCGTCGAAATCTTTTTTTGCAAAGGCTTAAAAAAAGTCCGGCGGATACGCCTAGTAATGCGCCCGCCAGATACAAAAAATCGCGTCCGTAAGAAAGGTTTTCAGGATACAATGTTCGCCCCGTGCCGCGGCGCTGCCCGCCGTAGGTTATGGCATAACGGAATATTCATGCACTACTTGAATTTCAGAGCGTGCGCTCTTCACGGCGGGCACTTCCTTCGCCGCTGCCGCAGCCGCATCGGCTATCGAAGCGGACGAGGCTACACCGAATAGGCAGGCGTGCCCCAGTGAAACGGTAGCTTCCAAGAAGTATATGGCGATTTCCCTTTCGTACAAGACATGGTGGATTATATTTTGCGCCAGAATTAAATCGTTCATTCTGATTTTGAACTGCTCTTCGGTTTCGCTGTCCACTGTGTTCGTAATCAAGTTTTTTATCAGCTCGGCGCATATCGCCGGATGCAGATGCGACGTATTTATCGTTAATTGATAGTTTGCCGTGTCTTTCCAGTCCGCCTCAAAAAAGTATTTATGAAAGCCAATCCGGTCTTCGTCGCTTTGTGTTATTATCTTGAGCGCGTGTTTCTCGTCGCAGTGAAAATAGCTTTTTACGCGGGCTATGCGTACATCTTTCGATGACACAAGGCGTACCGGCACAACGCCCGGTAAGCCGTTCAGAATGGCAAACGCGCCGCGTCCCATAACAACGCAGTTGCCGTCTTTCGCCTCGCTCAAAACTGCCGATTTTAAGTAGTGTATGTAATCGTCTCTATCCTGAGACAAAGAATCCCAAAACGAAGGCTTGCGCCCGTCGTATTTTTTCAGCTTTTGTATGGTAACGCCGTAGCTTTTTATGCGCTCTTCCAGTCTAAATCTGTCTACAAAATTATAGTTCAACTGTTTCGCCAGTTCTTTAGCGGTCTCGTCTCCAAGTGCCGCAAGTTCGCGGGAAATAGTAATAACAGCCATATATCATCCTTATTCGTGATACATGAAGCATAGACAAATATGGGCGGAATGTATAGCATTTAGCGATGAAATCAACGTTGATAAAAGACCAAACGCTGAAAAGCGGCTTTAAGATACTCGATGTCGTACATCTTGATGAGTTCGATGCGGACGGGATTTATGCCTGTCATGAAAAAACAAAAACCGAAGTGTTTCATGTTTTTAGCGATGATGATGAGAATCTTTTTGCTTACGCTTTTGCCACTGCCCCACGGGATTCTAGCGGCGCAGCTCATATTGTCGAACATTCCGTTTTATGCGGGTCAAAAAAATATCCCTTAAAAGACACTTTTCTTATCTTAGCGCAGGGTAGTTTGCAGACATATCTTAATGCATGGACTTTCCCTGATAAAACTGTTTATCCGGCAAGTTCGATAAACGAAAAAGACTATTTCAATCTGATGTCCGTTTATGGCGACGCTGTGTTCAATCCGAAACTTGATGAGTGGACTTTCATGCAGGAGGGGCATCATCTTGAGTACTCGGAGGGCAGGCTTGGCATATCGGGGGTGGTATACAACGAGATGAAGGGCGCGTATTCGGGTATGGAGGAGTATGCCGCGCAATGGTCGCTTCGTTCCGTGCTGCCAGACACGATATATGCCCTTGATTCCGGCGGCGACCCGGAGTGTATACCTGATTTGACTTACGCGGATTTTAAGCGTTTTCACGCGGAACGCTACAATCCGGCGAATTGCCGCGTTTTTCTTGCGGGAAATATTCCAACGGAAAAGCAGCTTGACTTTTTGAACGAAAATTTCTTTTCCGGCTTCTCTGATATAGGGAGGCGTGCGCCCCCTGTGGGGCTGGCGGAACGCTGGGGGGCGCCGCGCTCTTATGTGGTGGACGCTCCTGCCGGAGCGGAGGAAAAGGCTGGGGTTTTCATGTCTTGGCTTGTTCCCGAAGATGGCGATACGCTGCCGCTTTCCACGCTGGCGGAAATTCTTTTGGGGCATGACGGCGCGCCGCTTTGCCGCGCTCTAATTGAATCTGGTCTGGGTGAAGACTTGATTTCGGTGTGTGGTCTGGAAAACGAAGTTAGACAGCCGGTTTTTAGCGCGGGTCTGCGCGGGGTGGAGGCTTCTGCCGCCGCCGTTCTGAAAGATAAGGCGGCGGCGATAGAAACGCTGA
Source organism: Spirochaetaceae bacterium (assembly GCA_031255655.1). Classification (GTDB taxonomy): domain Bacteria; phylum Spirochaetota; class Spirochaetia; order Treponematales; family Breznakiellaceae; genus JAIRMY01. Next base: position 11,212 of record JAIRSB010000173.1, read on the forward strand.
TGTTCAGCGAGCTTAAGCGTCTTTCCTCAGAAGGTATTCCAAAAGAGGAAATAGAGGCCGCGTTGTTTTCACTCGAATTCTCTAACCGTGAAATAAAGCGTGTGCGCGGTCCGTGTTCGCTCGTCTGGCTGCGCCGCGCTTTGCGCGGCTGGATACACGGGGGGCAGCCTTGGGATACCTTGTTATTCGCCCCGCGTTTCCACCGCCTTAGAAAGGCGGTGGAAGATGACGGGCGCTTTTTTGAAAAGCTGATACAGAAAACGTTTTTGGATAATCCCCACAGAGCATTGGTAACGCTGCGTCCAGAAAAAAAATTCTTGGCAAAGAAAGAAAAGGCATTGGAAGAAAAGCTCTCGCTTATGGAAAGATCGCTGACGGCGGACGAAAAAAAAGAGATACGCGAAAAAAACGAGGCGCTTACGGCGCTTCAAAACACGCCAGATTCCGCCGCCGCCTTAAAAACAATTCCACATCTGCGTCTTAGCGATTTGTCCGGCGGTATAGAAACTGTCCCCCGTGAACTTATCGACATAGGTGGAACTGCGGCCTTAAATCATCCGGTTTTTACCAATGGCATAACTTACTGTGATTTTGCCTTCCCGCTGGATGTGCTGGACGCGGAAGAATATCTTTGGATACCACTGTTTTCTCACTGCGTAAGCGCGCTGGGGCTTCCCGGCATGAATTACGCCGAGGTTTCCAGTTTGCTTGCCCGTGCCGCCGGAGGTTTTTTTACATCCCTGCACAGCCATTCCATGCCACTTGGCGCGGATAACGAACTGCAAACGCCCTCCGGCTGTCTGGATGCTGCCGGACGCGACTGGCTTGTGTTCCGTCTTAAAACTTTCGACGATAAGATAGGAGACGCGCTGGAGCTTGTAAAGAAAATTATCACGAGCGCGGATTTTTCAGACACGCGCCGTCTACGCGATCTTACACTGGAAATGCGGAATGAGTTTGACGCGAACCTAGCCAATGCGGGAAGCGTTTTTGCTTGTCTGCGTGGGAACCGCTTCTTTACGCGCTCTTCCGGCGTTAGCGAGCTTTGGTCAGGTTTTACCGCACTGGAGTTCATACACAAGGCGGCGGAGTACGACACTGCCGAAGTAAGCCGTGTCCTTACGGGTATACGCGACAAAATTGTTTCGGAAGCCGGTTTGCTTGTAAACATAACGGGTGAAAATCCGGCGGCCTTGTCTGCAATCGAAAAAGTTGTCGCTGATTTCGCGCCGTTGAGCCGCCGTAACGCGCTTTGCTACAAGAAAGATTTCTTTGATAAAGTTTTACCGACCGCGGCGGCTGAGAAAAACAGGGAAAACGGAAAAGACGGGAAAGTCAACGCCACGCCTGAGGTTTTTTCATCGTCGGTGCTGCAGATTGGCTTTGCCGCTCTTTCTCTTGAAGCCTCCGGCTTTGGCGAAAAAGAATCGGCGGCGGAAACGGTCTTATCGCATTATCTTTCAACAGGCGCGTTATGGACGGCTCTGCGGATGAAAGGCGGGGCTTACGGCGCACACGCTTCTGTAAACAGCCTGGAAAACACCTTCACATTCTCAACGTACCGTGACCCGCGTCCGGGCGAGTCGCTTACGGCCTTTGCCAGCATATTAGAGACTGTGCGCGAAACGAAAATCACAGACGATACGCTTGAAAAAATAATTATCGGAGCTTACGCGAAGGAAAAACAGCCTGCCGCGAATCCGGTAAAAGGTTTCAAAGATTTTATGCGTTTTTTGTACAAAATAGATGACGATATGCGTGAGACCGACTTAAAAAATATACTTTCGGTAAGCGCGGATGATATTGTTTCCGCCGCGGAGCGGCTTCACAAGTCAGCTTCCGGTAAAGACACTCCCCGCGTCATACTCGCCGGAGAGACGGAAGCGGAAAAATCCGCAGGTAAATTCAACACGGCTGTTCATAAATTACCGCTCTGATTTTTTCGCGTACACCTCGAAAGTATCGCCTAAACGCAGCAGCTTGCTTAATGCCAGCAACGCTTTGTACGCAAAGCTGCCGGGTTTTAAGCCGCTGCAAAACGGGAAACGTTCGGGGTGGTGTCCAGTAACGACTATTTTTTGCACTGTAAAGCCGAAGCGTGATAAGATTTTTCCGGCGTGGCGGCAATCCCAGATTGTCCAATGGTCAGGCGGGCTTTTTTCTAAAAATTTTTTTAATGAAAATCGTCCGGAAACGCCGGAACTGTTAGGCGTAGAAAAAGCCAGTACCCCGCCCGCTCTTAAAAGCGCATGTATTTGTTCTAAAGCCGTCTTTAACATAGAGCCGCTTTCATAAGCGCCTGCGTCTATTTCAAAATGTTCTATCACATACCATAAAGTTACCGCATCAAATTCACGCCTGACGCTCTCCCGCACTTTTTTTATCAGATCCTCCTCAGGAAAAAAGCCATCAAACGCGCTTATGCCTAATTCATCACGCACATAAGCGGCGGCAGCGGCAGACCCATCAATTCCGATGCAGTCAAAGCCTTTTTCTCGTGCCGCCGCCGCGAACGCGCCGTAAGCGCAACCTATGTCCAAAAGACTATGTCCGCCTTCGCCTAGCAAAGATTTAATTATTTTAAGACGGCGCTCCGCCATCGCTGTAAGATTTGGAAAATCTTCTAAATATGTTTTGCCATATTGTTTTTTGTAGTTTTCAAAAAAGTAGATTTCGGTGTAACGAATATCCGCGCTTGCGCTTCTGTTCATGTAAATCATCCCGCAGCGGGCGCAGCGGCGGTATGTCCTGTCCGTGAAACGGGCCTTCACGACATTCTCCTTTCGCAGACACAACGGACAAATAC
>JAIRSB010000153.1 GCA_031255655.1 Spirochaetaceae bacterium
CCGAGTTTTCGTGCGTTTACAGAAAGCGCCATATTGGGAAGCTCGGCAAAAGAAGCGGCAGTCCGCTGTTCGTCCGAATATTCTGTCATCAACTGCTCTAAACTAGAAGTCCGCGGATATACGGCGTACATCCTGTTTCTGATTAGGTTGATAGCCAATATCTGCGACAGCGTGTCCGCGCCGCGGGGGTCGGCTCCGCCTGTGAGATTTACCGGAGCGAGGGCGAGCCGCGGCAGGCCGGAAGCGACGCGCTGTGCCGTGTTGACTATGTTACGCGCCATATACGGCAGTTTGGAGCGGATGTCCTCTATCGCGGTGTAGCTTTGTATGTCGCCGGAAATCAGCCGCAGTTCGTTAACATCGAGTATCGAAACGATGAGGAGTTTCCGTCCACCAAGGCGGGTGATACTTCCGCAGGCCGCGTAGTCCGCGCCGAGACTTGCCGCTAGGGAGGCGGCGTTGTCAACATTCGTAACGCCCAATTCCTTTTGAAAATCTTGTTCCGCTGCTATAGCCTGATTTATGCTGGTGCGCGGTACGGGTTCGTATTCTCTGTTTATATCTGGAGTGAAAGAAAATAGTTCTGCTAAGGTATCCCCTTCGTCTCCGTCTCCGCCCGCGAAAGGCAGCACGGCTAACCTGTCTTTGCAGAAAGCGGCTGTGCACAAGGAGGCAAGCAAAATACAGAAAATGATTTGTTTCATAAATATCTTTCAACCTCGCGGGCGGATTTCGTTCAAACTTAAATCGTGTAACTGGTCCTATTCCAAACTAAAGCCTAGCAGATTAACGCGCCCGCCGTAAAGAGCGCGCCTGCCCCATGAAAATTACCCGCGCTGCCGCAAACCGCTATTTCAATTACCCCATGCTTCACGATATACTGAAACCGCTTTGGTAAAAGAGGGAGTAAAACAAGTGGGAAAAGAACAATGGCAAAAAGTCTGTCTGGGAGAGGTAATGCGATTTCAGAATGGAAAAAAGCGTCCAAATAAAAAAGGGCAGCACCCCGTATATGGCGGTAATGGCATTTTTGATTATACCAATAATTATAATTATGAGAATGTTAATATAATTGGGCGTGTTGGCGCATATTGTGGGAATGTGTATTTTGAACCTAATAAGTCATGGGTATCTGATAATGCTATCGCCGCAATAAATTTGAAAAATTCAGATATTCAATTCGATTACTATTTGTTAAAAAATCTGCGGCTTAATAAAAGACATATTGGAACAAGTCAGCCGCTTCTCACGCAGGAAATACTTAATACTATTTCTGTAATAATTCCCCCTCTCCCCACCCAGCGGGATATTTCGAACATCCTGTCATGCCTTGACGATAAGATAGAGCTGAACCGCCGGATAAATGCCAACCTTGAAGCGCAGTCGCAGGCGATTTTCAAAAACTGGTTTGTGGATTTTGCGCCGTTCAAAGATGGAGTATTCATTGACAGCGAATTAGGCAGGATACCGGAATGTTGTAGAGTGGGGAGGCTGGGAGAAATTGCAGACATAACGAGTGGTAAGCGGCCTTCATATCAGCGAGCCGCAGCTTCGGATGAAGCTAAAATCCCGCTTATAGGTGCAAGTTCTATAATGGGATACACGAATAATATTCTTTATAACGGAAGAATTCTGATAACTGGTCGAGTTGGTACTCATGGCATTATTCAAAGATATGCTAGACCTTGTTGGCCTTCCGATAACACACTGGTCATTAAAAGCAATTTTTATGAATTTACTTATCAGCAATTAAGAGGCATCAATTTTCGTAATATAAACCGTGGATCTACTCAACCACTGATTACACAAACAGACCTTAAAAACGTGCCTATAATTCTCCCAAGTGAAATTATTTGCTTTGAATTTGAGAAAACAACTAGTTCACTGATGGAACAACTTGAAAGAAATGTTTTAGAATCAGAGTGTCTCGCCTCCATTCGTGATACATTGCTGCCAAAACTTATGAACGGAGAAATTGAAGTCAAAGCGGAATAGTCGAGAGTTTCCCTAGAGTCAATCCGTGCCCATCCGTGTCGTGTAACACGTGTGCCTGCGGTAAAACACGACGCGAACTACCAGCAGACTTACGCTTACGAAAAGAAAAGTGATAAACTGCGCCTAGCATGAAAAAGAAACGAGTTTCCGTGCTGGGGGCGACAGGCTCCATCGGGAAAAACGCGCTTGATGTGATACGGGCGGACAAAGACGCTTTTTCGCCCGTGCTTTTCTCCGCGAACAGCCGCGCAGGCCAGCTTGCTTCCCTTTCGGCGGAGTTCCCTGAGGCAAAAGTCGCGTTTTCGGGGCGGCGCGAGGCGGCGGAGGCCGCCGGTCTGGACGGGCGGAAAAACGTTTTCTTAGGGGCAAACGCCCTATGCGAGGCGATAGCCGAGGCGGGCGCGGATGTTACGCTAAACGGGATTTCCGGCGCTGCGGGGCTTGAACCCTCCATTGCCGCGCTTAATTCCGGCAGTGCGCTGGCTCTTGCCAACAAAGAAAGCATCGTCATGGCGGGGGCGCTCGTGCTGAAAACGGCAGCAAGCCGCGCTCTTCCTGTAATACCTGTGGACAGCGAGCATTCTGCCATATTCAACCTGCTAAGGCGGCAGGGAAGGGAAGGTCTTAAAGAGTTGTTGCTGACGGCTTCCGGTGGCCCGTTCCGCACGTGGAGCGCGGAACGGCTGAAAACCGCAACGCCACAGGACGCTCTAGCCCATCCAACATGGAACATGGGGCGCAAAATCACGATAGATTCCGCTACTCTTGCAAACAAGGGGCTTGAGGTGATTGAGGCGGCGAGGCTTTTCGACATTGGCGCGGACGACATAAAGGTAATCGTCCATCCGCAAAGCGTCATTCATTCGATGATACGCATGAACAACGGGGCGGTTTACGCGCAACTGTCGCGCCCCGATATGCGACTGCCCATACACGAGGCGCTGCGTTTCCCCGAAGCTGTTCCCGCGCTTTGCGAGGAACTGGAATTTGAGGGGCTTTGTCTCAATTTTGAAAAGCCCGATTTAGTCCGCTTTCCCATGCTTTCCCTTGCCTACGACGCGCTTAGGGCTGGAGGCCGCTACACCATCGCCTACAATGCCGCGAATGAATGTGCTGTCGCCGCTTTCCTCGCCGGAAAAATCTCTTTCACCGGTATAAGCGATGTTTGCCGCCAGACGCTGGATATGGACTGGAGCGGTGAAGCGGACGACTTGCCCTCGATTTTGGAAAGCGACCGCCTGTCTCGCGCCGCCAGCATGGTTTAGTACCCCTGTCGCCGCCGCCAGCCGCTACATCTTGCCTGCGTAATCTTTCTGGTACTCCAAGAGTTCTGCGTCTTTTGGAGAGAGCGCAAGGGCTTGTCGAAGGTAGTAAACGACATGCCGCTCGTCTCCCCGCCTATGGTAAAGGGCAACTAAGGCTTTGAGCGCGTCAATGTTGCGAGGGTTTTCAAACAGGCTTGAGCGAAAGTCGCTTACAGCCGCGTCAAAGCTGCCGCGCAAAAGGGCGCGAAGGTAGTAGTAGCGGCTTTTGAACAGTGTGGAACTAATAGCCGTCAGCCGCGCGTCTATTAAACGCTGTGCTTCCGCGTGCCGTCCCGAGTCGATTAAGGCTTCCGCGTAAGAAACCCGCCCTTCCTCGTAATCGGGGTAATCCCTGATAAGTTCTTCTGCCAACGAAAGGGCGGCTCTCCTGTTACCCGCCCCCTGCGCGACCTTGAAAGCGTTTACGAGATTGGCGGGTGTTCGCTGCTCCGATAAAATTCGTTCCTGATACTCCGCCGCCTCCTCCCAGTCGGCGCGGCTTACGGCGTCCTCCGAAGCTAGAATGATGGCCTCCAGCGGTACTTCTTCCCCGTTTTCGGCGGGGCGCAGCAGCTTTTTTAGCAGACGCCGGCCTCTTGCAAGCTCGTCCTCGTTATCCGATTTAATGAGTAGTTCTGTCATATACAGGGCTACGGGGAAGTCGTCGGGGTTCGCCTTATACAACGGGTTTAGGATGTTTATGGCGTTCTCTCTGTTTTTGAAGCCTTCGCCCCACAAGCGCGCGCGCAGCAGTGTATAATGGCGGTTTCCCATGTTTGACGCCGCGTACTTGTCCAAAACTGCCTGCGTCTGGACGTATTGCCCCTCCTCGAACATTGTCCGCGCCAGCATAAGGTTTAGGTCGGGGTCTTCCGGCTTTATTTCCATAGCCTCGTCGATTATTTGCCGCGCTTTGTCCCAGTCGTTCTGGCGCAGGTAAGAGGCTGCGAGCCGGCGCATGATGACGACGTTGCTGGGATAGCGGCTATTCAGCGCGTCTAGCACGCGCGCCGCTTCCGCTTCTTGCCCCTGTTCCCGCAGTACGCGGGCAACGCCGAAGACAGCGGGGTAGCAGTCTGGTGCTAAGGCTTGCGCCGCCTCGTACCGCGCCAACGCTTCGCCGGCTTTGCCTGTACGTTCCAGCGCCAGACCCGCAAAGTAAAGCGCGAGCGTTCCGGCTGGATTGAGCCTTTGTGCTTTCTCTAAGTCCACCAACGCGCCGCTGAAGCGGCTTTGTCCCGTGTCGTTCAGCAGCGCGATGAACGGCAGGATGTGCTCAAGGTAATCGCTGGAATCAGGCGGTGGGGCGCGGTAAATGCCGCGCTCGGCTTCGGCTAGTATCCGGCTGTAAATGTGGTTTTTGGGCGGGTCAGGGCGGGGTAATCCGGCGTCGATTTCGTAGACTTTTGTCAGCAGTGTAACGGCGACCGCGCTCATCATTCTACCGAACTCCGATTCTTCGATGTTGTTTTCTGGCAAAAGGTTTAGGGCTTCAAACAGGGCGGAAGGCGAGCCTTCGCCGCAAAGTGCGTAAATAACAGAGGCTACGCTGCCGGGGCTTTCCGGCTGGTGCGGCTGGCGAAGTGGTTGTTCGGGTTTGGCTTCGGGGCGGGGACGGTTAATCGGGATTTCGCGTACTTGGACGCTGCCCGCGCAGGAGTAAAACAGCGGGAAAAGGCAGCAGAAAAGCAACGGTCGCAGTGGGAGTCCGTTGTCATCCTTCATAATCAATGTCCGGTCACGTTACGTACGCTCCTTGTTGCCGTTTAGCGAAAGCAGAAGCAGAATAACACCGGCCATGATGATTATTACCGGACACCAGCTTATCATGAATTCCCTGAACGAAAAGTTTGTCAGCTTGAGGGAGAAGGGCATGAGGAACGCGCCCAGTCCGGCCAGAGCTATCGACGGGATGAGGTATATCCGCTTTATGCTGCCGTAACGGATTATTCCGGCAGGCAACAGCGCGGCTCCGGCGAATACTGAAATCAAAGGCCAGCTTTGTTTTAGTGTAAGGGTGATTACTCCCAGTACTTTGAACAGGAAGAAAAGCCCCAGCAGCAGGAAAAAGGCCGCGAAAAACAGATACAGGGATTGACGTTTCAGCTTTATAGCGAGTAATATGCAAAGTCCACCGATAATCATAACGAAAAAAGAGCCTATGATTTGCAGGTGCGTTACCGGCGCGAAACTGAATAATAGAAAGATACTGCCCAAAAGTAATAGAACTATTCCGGCAAAAAAGCTTACGCGGGCGAAAAACTTTCGTTTCGTTTTATGTTGCATGAAATAAGTGTAAAGGAAATATCTCGTGATTTCAATGCGGAAACTCTGTAAAATTATCGTTCCGTTTTGTTTGTTGGCGGCTCTCTTCGCTGTCGTGATGTGCGGCGGTGGTGCGGGCGAGAGCGCGTACCCCGATAAATACTTTGTTGAGGGGACGCGGCAGGAACGGGACGCACTTAAAAACCTGTTTGCGTTGTTATCGAGTGAAGTCGAGCCGGATGCGGCACGGTTTTCGTTGGTACGCGAAATTGCCAACGAGTATAAACGTGTCGGCGATTACAGCCGTCTTGTCAATTTTCTTGCCGATTGGGTAGATAAGCACCCGGATGATCCGTTTAATACGTACTATTTGTTCATGACGGCTTACTCTTACATGGAAATGGACGCGGCCCCTGTTTCGGCTTTGTACTTTAATCTGATCGTAAAAAACTATCCTGACCTTACTATACGCGGTGAATCAATACATCTTATCTGTTTACAGCAGCTGATAAATCTTGAGGATAATCCTGAACAGAAAATTTGGTGTTATGAGGAACTGTTATCGCGCTTTCCTGAGCAGAGCGATAAGGGTGTTACATGGTTTATGCTCGCGCAGACTTACGAGCAGGTGGGGGACTGGAATCACGCTATTTCGGCGTACACTCAATTCTTGCGCTACTACGAGGCGGTGGTTCCCGGTTTTCCGAACGCTTACGCCTACGCCAAGCAGATGGTTGATTTTAACAATTCCTCCAAAAACTGGACCTTCGAGAGCTTAGACGCGCTTGTTGACACGATAAAACAGAACTTGGACAGCGGCAATGTATGGCGGCTTTGGCAGTACCGGGCGCGTGTAAACTTTTTCGCCCGTTCGTGGGCTCACGCGGGTAGCGACGATTCGGGTATGGCGGAGTTCAATCTGTCATCGTTCGGCAGCCGCGGCAAGCTGCATTACGCTAATAGTTTAAGCGCCGATTCAAACTCAAACGAGGCTTATCTGCGTACTTGGGGATGGTCTCAGTTTACGCCTATTTGGTATTTCTATTTTAGAAAGATATATTTCCCTCTTGACCCCGAGATTCACGGACGTTGGGAGTGGGCTGGTGTATACTACGGGGAGCGTTTTTGATGGCGGAGCTCGGATAAAAAAACAGCGGCGCGTCTGGACGTTGAACCGCGCCGCATTAGGGCATATAAAATGCGCGCCGCCCCGGAAAATCCGGTTAAAAACCCGCCTGATATTATGCCGTTATATTTTTATCGGCTTGTAGAAATATAACTAAAGAGCGTTCCGTTTTGGCTGCCGCGCGAAAATGTCCAGCTTCCCAAATTTTCAGCTATCTACTATCGTATAAAATGGCGGGTACGAATAATGAATATACTGATAATTGGCGGCGCGGGTTACATAGGCGCGCACACGGCACGGGAATTTCTTGACGCGGGGCACAAGGTTACTGTGTACGATAATCTGTCGAGCGGTTTTGAACAAAACATTTTCGATGACGAGGATTTTGTTGAAGGCGATGTGATGGATTTCATCGGCCTAATCGACTTAATGCGGCGCGGTTTTGATGCCGTAGTGTATATGGCGGCTTTCAAATCGGCAGGCGAATCCATGCTAAGACCGGAAAAGTACGCTGTAAACAATATAGGCGGCGCGATACACGTTCTTAACGCCGCGGCGGAAAGCGGCATTAAGTATTTTATTTTTTCGTCAAGCGCGGCTGTCTACGGCGACCCGCAATATTTGCCCGTAGACGAGGCACACCCGCTGAACCCCGCAAACTTTTACGGTTTTACTAAGCTGGAAATGGAGCGGATTATGGGCTGGTACGATAAGCTCAAGGGTTTGCGCTACGCGGCTCTGCGTTACTTTAACGCCGCCGGTTATGATTTGAACCTCCGCGTTACGGGGCTGGAGCGAAACCCCGCTAATCTGCTGCCAATAATAATGGAGACCGCCTGCGGCATGCGGAAAGAGATGGAGGTGTTCGGTGAGGATTACGACACAAAAGACGGAACGTGTATTCGCGATTATGTTCATGTTACCGATTTGGCGCGCGGGCACTGCGCCGCGCTGGAAACACTTGTAAAAACGGGAACGAGTTTCGCCGTAAACCTAGGCGGTGGTAGTGGCATTTCTGTGTTGGAAATGATTAACGCCGCAAAACGCATAACTGGCAAAGACATTCCCTACCGCGTAGTCGAACGCCGCCCTGGAGACCCCGCCGTTTTGACAGCATCTTGCGAAAAAGCAAGCGCGCTTTTGGGCTGGAGCACGCTTTATTCCGATGTGGAAACGCTGATTTCATCAAGCTGGAAAATGTACTCCAAATTTCAAAAATGATTGGACTTGTTCGGACACTCCGGTTGCTTGTCTCCCAAGTCTTGCAAAATGCAAAGCATTTTGCTGTTATTTAGAAACTGAAGTTTCCAAATAATTCTATATAACTCTATTGTGTAACCGCTTTACTACCGCGCCCCATTGACCACCTCTCCACGCGACTCTATCATTAAAGAAAACGAAACATCATGACTTAAGGAGTTTTTATGACATCGTATAAAGAATTAGGTTTGGTTAATTCCAAAGAACTTTTCAAAAAGGCAATAAGCGGAGGCTACGCTGTGCCGGCCTACAATTTTAACAACATGGAGCAACTTCAAGCGATAATACAGGCCTGCGTCGAGACAAAGTCCCCCGTTATTCTTCAAGTTTCATCGGGAGCGCGGAAGTACGCGAATCAAAACTTGCTAAAGAATATGGCCCGCGGCGCTGTAGAGTACGCCCACGAATTAGGCTATGACATACCAATCGTGCTGCACCTTGACCACGGAGACAGCTTCGAGCTTTGCAAAGACTGCATAGAGACCGGATTTTCCAGCGTGATGATAGACGGCTCGCACCTGTCATACGAAGAAAATATCACATTGACAAAGAAAGTCTGCGATTTTGCTCATTCCCAGAAAGATTACGTTACCGTTGAGGGAGAACTAGGCGTACTCGCCGGCGTGGAAGACGACGTAAGCTCGGAACATTCCCACTACACACAGCCATCGGAAGTGATAGATTTCGTCGGCAAGACAAAGGTCGATTCGCTTGCGATTTCCATAGGCACAAGCCATGGCCGCGCGAAATTCAAACCTGAACAATGCACACGCGACGCGAACGGCGTTCTAATACCGCCTCCCCTCCGTTTCGACATACTCGCCGAAATCGAGAAGAAAATACCCGGATTTCCGATAGTCCTGCACGGCGCGTCATCCGTACCGATAAAATATGTCAAAATGATAGAACAGTACGGAGGCAAGCTGCCCGATTCCGTGGGCATACCCGAAGAGCAGCTTCGTAAAGCCGCTAAAAGCGCCGTCTGCAAAATCAACATAGACAGCGACGGACGGCTTGCCATGACCGCCATAATACGCAAAGTTTTCGCGGAAGTCCCAAGCGAATTCGATCCGCGCAAGTATTTGGGACCTGCCCGCGACGAACTTAGAAACATGTACGCGGATAAAAATAAAAACGTACTAGGTTCGGCGGGACAAGCGTGATAAACCGCGTTTTAAGAAAACGCCATGAAACATCTTGTTTTTCGGACACCCCGCTATGACATACCGTTGCCCGGGCGCGGATAACATACGTACCCCGGAACTAAAAACGAAAATATGTCCCGTATGCGGCGGCGATATCGATTTGTTTTCAACGGAAATGCAGGGTATCTGCGAAAAATGCGGATTCACCGCCTATAACGATACGAAAACATGTATTAAATGGTGCAAATACGCGCGCGAGTGCGTAGGCGATGATCTATACGAACGGATGATAAAAAATTTATAAAATAGCCGGAAAACGCGCAAAAGCGTTTTCCGGCATTTCAGAGGCCGCGAGTGTGGGAAAATAACTACACAAACACAATTCTCAACGTGATGATCGATTACAACGGGAACGATGTAAAACGAATCAATCACACACTAAAAGTATACGCTTTCGCGCAGAACATCGGCAAAGAAGAAAACTGCGATGCACGTACCCAGACCATCATAGAATACGCCGCGATTTTGCACGACATAGGACTGCGCAAAGCGGAAGAAATCTACAGCTCCGGTATATTGAAATACCATGAAGAAATAGCCCCCAAAGTGGCAAAAGAGCTAATCGGCGGCATGGCGATCGACAGCGAAATAAAAGAAAGAGTGTATTTCCTGATAGGCAATCATCATTCATACAAAAAAATAGACGGCTTAGATTTTCAGATACTGGTCGAGTCCGACCTCATCGTCAACATGTACGAAGACGACTACAGCCCGGAAGCAATCACGGCGGCAAAGAAACAAATATTCAAAACAAAAACAGGAAAAAACCTGCTCGACTCCATGTATTTGAAAAAAGAAAACGAGCAACGAATAATATCAGATTTACCCTAATTCATCCGACAATCTTAAAGAAGGTACATTTTTGTGGCGCAAAAAATAAAAAGTATAGCTCTTATTCTAACAATTGCCATGACCATTTCGCTTCAAGCGCAGCAACGTTTGAACAAAGAACGCCATTACTGGTTCACACTAGAAACAGGCAAAAAACTATTCCGTGAAGGCTTTTACGGAGATGCGCTGACCGCTTTTCAGGATGCCAGGAACAACAGACGGGAAATGTACTCCAAGATGGAACAGGATCTCATCACCCTTTTTTCATTGCCGGAAGTTCGCCGTATGAACGATTCTTTAGACAGAATAGAAATTTACATTGCTGAAAGAGGGCAAATAGACGCGGCGGCGGCGTTGAACGAAGTCTACTACCGAGTAGGACGGGAAGCGCTGGGCAATTCCACGCAGCGCGCGCTGGAATGTCTTGACCGCCTTAAAAACTATCCTGAAGCGGACTACTGGATTGGAGAGAGCTATCGCTTGATGGGTGATAATGAGATAGCCCTGCGGCAGTTTAATGAAACTCTGCGCAACAGCGAAAATCTGGATAATCCGGCCTTCACTGTCGAAATTCGCTACAAAATTGCGGAGATTGAATATTTACGACAACGCTACAACGAAATGGAACGGCAGCTGCAAATAATCCTTGAACGCGACTCGCTTTGGAGGCAGGACGACAACAGCTTCGTGCGGGAAGCCATGAACCGCACAATCGAAAATTCCGGCGTAAACCGCTTTTTGCAGATGTATCGTCATAAGAGCGGAGAAACAGAACGAGCGCACCGGCTCTTAGGGCGGTATTTTTACGTTTCAGGGCGGCACGGAAAAGCGCTTCCACACCTTATTTTTGCTTTTCTAATACAAAATACCACAATTATTGATGAAGTTACCGCCGGACGCTTTGATTTCAAATTTACGAACATGGAAAATTTGATGACGGAGCTCGCTAGAAGAGACGATATTAAAGATTACATGAAAAAAACGGACTATTATCAAACAATCTACTACCTTGCTGCCGCGCTTTATGCGACAAACAAAGAAAACCCCGCCCGTGAATTATGGAATTTTCTAGCGGGACGAGACGATGCCGCCGAATGGCGCGGACGCGCCCGTGCACAGCTCCGCGCTCCATTCGTGGAAACCCCGCAGGAAATGCCATAATCAAAGTATTTAGTGAACGGTACAGATAAACAGAACAGACAAAAGTAGCAGAAGAAAAGCGGTACCGGCGATATATAGCAACTGCGACAGATGACCGGAGCGCCGTCTCACTCTGGGCCGCTTAGTAGAAGCCGGAGAGGAATAACCGCAGACAGGACAGCCTTTATCAAAAAGCGCATGATCTCCCGTAAAACCGCAAGAGGGACAACGAATAGAGGCAAAAAACTTACCGCAGCGCGGGCAACACCTCGCGTTAGCGGCAACTTCCGTGCCGCACCCATCGCAAAAGAAGCGCGGCTCCTTTTTTTTCATCGAATCATCCAAACAAAGCCGCCCTAAAGCAAAAGTTTAGAGAGGCAAACCGCGTTTTCCTTGTACTTTTCGACGATTCACAAACTAGCCTGCGGCTTTTTCAGAGCAAGCTCCGTCCGAATGTGGACACGACGCACATTGCGGCGCGGCGGGTTTTTCACCATCCGGCTTACTGCCGCTCGCTGTCTTGTCATCGTCATTTTTTTTGCCGGACGAAGAGGCGCTGTTATCTGTCGAATAAAAACCGGCACCCTTATAGATAACGCCCGCGCCGCCGTTTATAAGACGGCGCACTTCGCCGCCGCATTTTTTGCAAACCTTTACAGGTTCATCGCTAAAGGCTTGAAAAACATCAAAAACATCACCGCATTTTTTACATTCATATTCGTATGTAGGCATAAACTCCTCAACAAAACCCGCGGCGTTAGAACGCGGTTGACACATTCGCGCCGCCGCAAATTGTTCACCTTAAGTATATTGATAACGAATCGATTAGTCCAGCAAGTGTTTCGTGAGGCAAAGGCGGACTCTTTAGTATGATGGCGGAGTCGTCGATACTAGGCGGCTCCGAAAGCAACATAGGCAAAATAGTCGTGTCGCCGCGTATATAATTTCCGGCGAGAGCGTTGCGAACCATGGACAAAACGGAAACTAAACCCCGCGCCTGAGCCAGAGACGGTGTTTCCATACGAAAAGCGATAACCCAGTCCTTCCCATGCGGAAATACGGCGGCAAACAACGCGGTTGCCGGTATAGTTACCGGCAAATCAATTCGTGCAAGAGCCCTGTTTATAGGCTCAATGCGCGTCAACCACGCGGACACACTAGCGCCTTCGCTAAAGAGTGTGAAACTTTCAGGCGTTTCTGCCGCGTCTTCGGCAAAAAACGGATCAGCGTCCGAAATACGCGCCTTGTTTTTTTGGATAAACAATGAAAGCCTGTTTTTTGACGAACGCCAGTATTTCCCGCCTGTTACGGATTTTGTACGCTTCCATGCCGGGTCAAAAAAAAATGAAAACGCGGAAAGACTGGAAGGATAGTTTTTCCCATATCCTATCAGCAGAAAGCGGCGGTTTTCAGGCTCTTCCGTACGCTCAGGATAAACGGCCGCGGCAATCCTATTCGTCATATTAAAAAATGTACGCATGGTTTTCGCGTTCAATTTATACCGCGCTAACAGAGTTCCGGCTAATTCTTTTGCAACAGTCGTGTCGATACTTATATAAAGCAGAGCGCCGGCAGGCAAATCAGCGAATTCACTCCTTACGCTTCCGCCCTTTCCCGCGCCGTCCAAAGACGCGCAAGAAGCGAACAGCAGCGGAATGAGTCCGATAAAATATATAATACGCCGCATAAGAAAATAATATCAGACAGCGTGTTTATTTCATAGATTTCGTCGTGCTCCGCCTAGAAGTCGCTAAATCTATGCCGGCATCTTAATTTTTCAAAAAGGCTTTATAACCGGAAAGCCCGTCGACAAAAAATGCCGTCCGATGTATACTTATCGCATGATGAATAACGATAAAAGCATACGGGATTTGAGCGATTTAACTCCTGACACCGTGCCGTCGCGTGGGAAAATATCTCCAACATATCCCCCTCCCCCCCCCACAAACACATTTTAAAAATAGGGAAAGCGGAGTTTGACGATCTTGCTATAGACTACGATGAGTCTGTAACTGAAAGTTTGGGATGTTTTGGGAAATTCAGGAAATCCATGCTAGAGTATAAATCCCAATACCTAAAGTACCTGCTGCCGGAAACTCCGTCGGCTATCCTTGAATACGGCTGCGGAATAGGTATGAATATGCCTTATTTGCGGAAATACTTCCCTGATACTCAGTTATTCGGGTGCGATATATCAGATAAATCAATTTCACTAGCTAAAGAAAATTTTAAAGATTGTACTTTCAACGCGATTAAATCTGTCGATGATTTAAATTTATATAAAAATAAAATTGACGTTGTTTTTGTCAGTTGTGTATTTCATCATATACCATTTGATCAACATGAAATATGGCTTGACGGCCTATACGATTTATTAAAAGATGATGGATATATAATTATATTTGAAATGAATCTGAAAAATCCCCTTACAAAAAGACTGGTATCAAAAAGCCCTGTGGACAGAGATGCGAATTTTCTAAATTCGGAATACTGCAAACGCATGGTACAGAAGGCATTCGGGAAAAGCTCTCCGGTAAAATTGTATTACACATATTTTTTCCCATGGCGGAATGAAGTGTTTACATGGATTGAACACAAACTGCTGTGGCTGCCTTTGGGCGCGCAATACTGCGTCATGGCCCCAAAAACAGTCGAGTAAGCCAGATTGAAAACTTTCATAAGTCTTTTTGAATATTCCCCCATGATTAATTGTCTTATTTTCTTTTGAATTTAATACCTTGCTGCAAGCAGTGGGGATTTTTGTTTATGCATTTTTATTGATTAGAGTTGTTTGGAAACTTCGGTTTCTAAGCGACAACCGCTAAAAAATGACTTGTTCGACAACCACCGGGTTGCCGAACAAGTCAAATGTTTTTCGATGTCTTGCCGTGTCCGATTGACAATACGAATACTTTTATAATATAATTAGTATGAGCGGGTGTTTCCCGCATATTCAATCATTTAGGAGAACGAATGAAAAAATTGACAGACTTTGCGTGGAAACTTGATTTTCCGCGCCTATCCGCCGAAAGCCGCCGAATAACCTGCGCGGCATTGTTGGTAATTATATGCGTATGTGTAGTGTTTGCCGGAGGAAAAAAGGAAGCGAACGTTGAAACGCGGCTGATAACAGACCAGTTAGGCAGAACAGTAAGTGTTCCCGCGAATATAGACAGTGCGGTAGTGTTACAGCATCAGACTCTGAATATTATCGTCCAGTTGAATGCGGTGGATAAAGTAAGCGGAATTCTTTCAAGCTGGAAACGTCAGCTTGGGCCGAATTATGTCAACCTCGCTCCGGCTCTGGAAAATCTTCCCATGCCGGGCGATTTAAGCGAAGTAAACATCGAAAGTCTGCTTGCCATCCAGCCGCAGGTAGTATTCGTTACAAACTACGCGCCGCCTGACATGATAGAGCGGATTGAAAAAGCCGGACTTCCTGTAATAGCGGTTTCATTGCGCGAAGACGCAGAAAGCGAGCGAGCTAAAATAAATCCTACTATGGAAGACGAGGAGACGGCTTACAATAACGGCCTAAAAATAGGTATCAGGCTGATAGGCGATGTTTTGGACAGGCGGAAAGAGGCGGAAGAATTAATAAACTACGCTTTCGACCATCGGAAAATAGTTGATGACCGTATAAAAGACATAGCGCCGGATCAGCGTATCCGCACTTATATGGCGAATCCAAACCTGAACACATACGGCTCAGGGAAATATACCGGCCTCATGATGATACACGCGGGAGCCATGAATGTAGCGGCAGCGACAATCGAAGGGGCAAAACAAGTATCAATGGAGCAGGTGCTGGCGTGGAATCCCGATGTTATATTCGTTCAGGAACGCTATCCCGACGTAGTTGACGAAATCAACTCTAGTCCAGTATGGCAGAGCGTCAGCGCGGTAAAAAACGGTCGGGTTTACCTAATGCCTGAATACGCGAAAGCGTGGGGTTATCCGCAGCCCGAAGCGATAGCGATAGGTGAACTTTGGATGGCAAAAAAACTTTATCCTGGACGTTTTGCGGATATTGATATTCAAAAAGAAGCCAATGATTACTACGAGCGTTTTTATCGCGTAGCTTATCAAGGTTATTAGTGCCCCCCCCCCCCCCATCCGTTGCGGAAAAGAAAAGATGAGCCGCGTCGCCGCAAAAAGCAAACGAGTTTGCGGTGAGCTTCCAAACCTCGTTGCGAACAAAGCGGTTTTAATGCCGGCGCTAGTATGCATTTTGCTGGTAACGGCGTTTTTGTCTTTGGGAGTAGGAAAATTCCCGCTGCCTCCGGCAGCGGCGCTCAAGGCGCTTTTCAACCCTGCCGCCGCGCCGCCTGCGCACAGCCAAGTCATCTGGGCCATACGTGTCCCGCGAATACTTACCGCGCTTATAGCCGGAGCTTTGCTGGCGCTTTCCGGTGCGGCGCTGCAAGGAGTATTTCATAACCCGCTGGTTGACCCGCATGTCATTGGGGTAAGCTCCGGCGCGGCGGCTGGCGGAACATTCGCTATACTGTTGGGCGCTCCGTACGCGCTGATGATGGCAAGCGCGTTTGGCGCAGGCATGCTCGCACTATTTCTTGTCTATATGCTTGCCGGAGTTTTTAAGCGAGAATCAAATTTAATCCTTGTTCTGGCGGGAGTTATTTTAAGCGGATTTTTCAGCGCGCTTGTCAGCCTTATGCAGTATCTTGCCGACACTGAAACAAAACTGCCCAGCATCGTATTCTGGTTGATGGGCAGTTTTGCGACAGCTGACTGGAATAAGCTGTCGTTATTCGCGCCTCTGGCGCTGGCGGCCGCCGTTGTCATACTCAGGCTGCGCTGGCGGATAAATGTGCTCTCAATGGGTGATAAAGACGCCCAGACACTCGGCGTGAAAGTAAAATTCGCGAAATGGCTGATACTCGTCATGTGCGCGGTGAGCGTCGCCGCGCAGGTCGCGGTAAGCGGCAGCGTTGGATGGATAGGTTTGGTTATCCCGCATTTCGCGCGTATTCTTGCCGGAGTCGACCATCGAGGCTTGTTACCTGCCGCCTGCGCTCTTGGTGGAACGTTTATGATACTTGTGGACAACATCGCCCGCACACTTACAGCCGCTGAAATTCCGTTGGGTATTATCACTGCGTTATTTGGTGCGCCGCTTTTTACACTGTTACTGATAAAATACGCGAGGAATAATCTGTGAAATGGACACTGGAACTTTCAGTGCTCGAAGTGGGACATGACGCGGCACTTTTTGAACCGCTTAATCTCCACTGCGAAGGCGGTGAGATTACCGCCGTGCTCGGCTCAAACGGCAGAGGAAAAACAACATTGTTGCGTTCGATTGCCGGCGTTTTGCGCCCGCTTGGTGGGAAAATTTCATTTTCCGGCGGTTTTGGCTATGTACCGCAGCTTTTTACTCCGGGTTTTTCTTATACGGCGCTCGATATTGTTTTGATGGGACGAGCGCGTCATATCAATCTTTTTTCACAGCCTTCCGAAAATGATGTTGAAATCGCGCGTCAAGCCATGCACGGGCTTGATATACTTGATTTGGCGTCGCGCCCTTTCAATACACTGTCGGGCGGGCAGCGGCAGATGACGCTGATAGCGCGGGCTCTCGCCGTGCAAAGTCATCTTTTGCTGCTGGATGAACCAACCGGAGCCCTAGACTTGCGAAACCAGGGAGCTGTGCTGAAATTGCTGAAAGAGTTGGCAAAGAGTGTAAAAATGAACATAGTTTTTTCAACACATGAGCCGAACCATGCCCTTCTAGTAGCGGACAATACGCTGCTTTTTCTCCCTGACAAGAAATGGCTTTTTGGTAAAACATCTGCCGTTTTAACCGAAGATAATCTAAGCTGCGCCTATGGCGTGAAGATAAGCCGCGCTCATATCTCCGGCGGCGGACACACCTTCGCGCCGGAATTCGATTTCTAGCAAGCCTCCGTGCCATTGCTGCCTCCGTAGCAGCAACTCCCGCGCCAACAGCAATAGCTGGCGTTCCCGCAGTAGCAGCCGCTGACTTGGCTGTAATAGCTTCTAAGCCCGCGAGAGCGGCGGTAAGTCTGCGGAAACAGCCTGTCCCGCGTGTCATTCTTTATTCTTGAACGTTTGTAACTTCCGAAGCCTCTGAATTACCTGCATCGCCCGCGCCGCCCGCTTCAATAAGTTGACGCGACAGCTTGAGAACGCGCTTGTTACCGGTATCGATAACACAGAAGTTTCTGTCATCTTCAATGGTTATGCCGTAGGGATAGTTAAACGAGCCTTTGGTTCCACTGTCCGTAATTGTGCTTGGAACCCATGTGTACTGGCTGTCGTCAAACGTTTCTTCCGCGGGGCTTTCTTTAACGGGAGCTCCATCAATCGGGGCGTCTTTAGCAGGGCTCCTATTAATGATGACATCAAAATCATCTTCATCCGGTTCCTCGCAGGCCGCAAACAAACTAAGGCAGATAACTGGTAACATTAGGAAACGTCTTAGCAGATATTTCGCGTGGGGGGGGGGGGGTAAATTCACCAGTTTTTTTGCATAAGAAATCTCCTTACTTTAGCGAAACAAAATACGCCCGCAAGGGTGTTTTGCGGCGCGGCGCAAGTCGTGCTGACTTAGGTCAGTATAATATGGAGTGGGTGAAATCATCAAGTGCCCACCGCTAAAGCGGTGGGCTTAGGAGTTTTCGCGCAGCGAAACTCCATGATGGGGGGACACGCCGCCCGTGGGGGCGTAACGGGGCAGCAGGCTATTACATGGAAGCGGCGCGTTTGTATTCGGGCAGGCTGCCGGACGGTACAAAACGCTGTAGCGAGGCGATGTCGGAACTGCTGCGAACGCGGCTTAATTCCTCGCCGTCCCCGTTAAGCAAAATAGCGGTGGGCGTGGCCGTAACATTTCTGCGGGAGGCTTCCGCAAGACCGTCCTCACTCATCGTGTCGATGGTATTAACCGGAATACCTAGCCTACCCGCCGCGGCCTTAGCGTCAGGACAAGCGGGGCAGCCGTTTTTCACGAACAACAGCATACGCGGCGCGCTAGGTTCAATATCCGCGCTCAACTTCACAGTCGGCGGAGAAGGCTGGGAGGAATACTCGCCTACGACGCACGAAGTGCACACCCCTGCCTCAGCCAGCAACGGCTCAATCTCGTACAGGCGGCGTTCTTTGAACTCCTCACGTTTGCCCTTGTTCCAGTTGCGGACAGACCTGTAGTATCCCACTATACGACTATAAACCTCGGCAGGCTTACCCCTAGCATTAGCCAGCTCGCTGCGGGCCTGCTCCAAATCCTTTTCTATCTCCTCAAGGCTCCTCATAGAAAATCTCCTTAGCTTTGTTGATCTGCCTCAAAAACAAACGATTAGTTTTGGACAGTTTTATCCTTATATAATTCTGTTTTACAACAGTTTTTAGGCAGCACTCGCTGCGCTTAGACAGCGGCTTTCAGAACAGCGTCCCGCTCGGCCTCCAACTCGGCGATACGGCGGCGCAGTTCGTTTTCCTGTTCCCATTTACACGTAGGACAAGTAAAATGCTCACCCTTCAAATAACCGTGCGTAGGACAAACCGAAAAAGTAGGCGATATAGTAAAGTACGGAATGCGGTAATTTTGCGCCATAGTCTTAACAAGATCGCGGCAAGTACGCCAGTCATCAATGGCCTCTCCTAAAAAAGCATGAAAGACAGTGCCCCCCGTGTAAGCGCTTTGCAGTCTCTCCTGCATATCCATAGCGTCGAAAATATCGTCCGTCTGCATGACGGGCAGCTGTGTCGAGTTCGTGTAGTACGGCTCGTCCTCGCCCGCCGTGATAATATCGGGATAGCGGCTTTTGTCGTGCTTGGCCAGCCTGTACGAAGTGGACTCAGCCGGCGTTGCCTCAAGATTGAACAAATCTCCGGTTTCTTCCTGAAAGTCAGCCAGCTTGCTGCGCATGAACTCAAGTGTTTTAAGCGCAAAAGCCCGCCCCTGTTCCGTACCAATTGTAACACTCGGGTTAAAAAAGTTTTGCAGACATTCGTTCATCCCGACAAGACCAATCGTATTAAAATGATTATTCAAAGAACCCAGATAACGCCTTGTATACGGAAAAAGCCCCGATTCCAGCAAATTATTTACAACCTTGCGTTTTATGATGAGTGAGCCCTTTGCTAACTCCATCAAAACAAGCAAACGTTCAAAAAATTCGGTTTCGGTTTTTGACAGATAGCCGATACGCGGCAAATTGATTGTAACAACGCCTATCGAGCCGGTCAGCTCATCAGAACCGAAAAGACCGCCGCCGCGCTTCCGCAATTCCCGTTTATCAAGCTGAAGCCTACAACACATTGAGCGCACATCCTCAGGGTTAAGGTCGGAGTTCACGAAATTCTGGAAATAAGGCGTGCCGTAGCGGGACGTCATCTCGAACAACAAGCGCGAATTCTCGCTCTCCCAGTCAAAACCGGAAGTAATGTTGTAAGTGGGGATAGGATATTGAAAGCCGCGCCCTTCCGCGTCCCCTTCCAACATCAATTCAATGAACAATTTGTTTACCCTGTCCATTTCCGGCTTACAATCCCCGTATGTAAAATCAATCTCTTTGCCGCCGACCACCGCCTTTTTGTCTTTAAGGTCGTCCGGGACGGTCCAGTCCAACGTGATGTTGGTAAACGGAGCCTGACTACCCCAGCGGCTCGGTGTATTAACACCGAAAACAAAGCTCTGCAAGCACTGCTTAACCTCTTTATCACTCATATCGTCCGCTTTGACGAACGGGGCTATGTAAGTGTCAAAAGAACTGAAAGCCTGCGCGCCGGCCCACTCGTTTTGAAGACAGCCCAGAAAGTTTACCGCCTGCTGCATCAGCGTTGAAAGATGCTTTGCCGGTTTGCTGGTAATTTTGTCAGGAACGCCGCCCAAGCCTTCTTTAATAAGCTGACGCAAAGACCATCCGGCGCAGTAACCGGAGAACATCGACAAGTCGTGCAGATGAAAGTCAGCGTTCCGGTGAGCGTCCGATATTTCCGGCGGGTAGATGTTCTTTAACCAGTAATTCGCGGTTATGCTGCCGGAATTATGCAGAATGAGTCCGCCCAAAGAGTAGTTGACGTTAGCGTTTTCGTTGACGCGCCAGTCCGACTGCTTAAGATAGCCATCCATCGTCTCGTCAATGTTGAGCATCAATTTCTTTGTGTCGCGCACCGCGTCATGCTTTGCCCTGTACAAGATATACGCCTTGGCAACTGCCGTTTCTTTGGCTTCGATGAGGGCGTTTTCGACTAAATCCTGTATCTCCTCAATCGCCGGAATGGACTTTTCGTGCCTAGAATCCATCATGACGGAAATCATTTCCTCAACGCGGCTTGTAACTGCCTCTACCTTCCTGTCGTCTACTCCGCCGTTTTCGCTGTCATCCGGCCGCTTGCCCTTTTGAACGGCGTCAAAAGCCTTGTAAATGGCGTTTTTGATTTTGGAACGGTCATAGGGCTTTACCTCACCCGACCGCTTCACAACATTTCGTATCATTTTTTTTCCCAGTTTCCCCCAATTTATTAATTTCCCGAATAAATTCGTCAAGATTTTCAAAACGGCGGCACACGGACGCGAAACGGATATAAGCCACCTTGTCAAGCTCGCCTAATTTTTCCAACGCCATCTCGCCTATAAGGTCTGTAGAGGCTTCCCTGCTAAGTCCCGCTGAGATAGCCGTCTGGTCCTCAATCTCGTTTACCAGCCGCTCTATGTCCAGCCGAGACACCGGACGCTTCTGTACGGCGCGTTCCAGTCCGGCTTCCAGCTTATCGCGGTCAAAAGGCTCTCGCCTGCCGTCCCGCTTTATCACCATTAACGATTTCTCTTCTATGCGTTCGTAGCTTGTAAACCGGTATCCGCAAGCCCCGCACTCCCTGCGGCGGCGCACCGCGCCGCCATTGGCGAGCGTTCTTGACTCGATAACCTTGTCATCTACGTTGCCGCAGCTTGGACAGCGCATGGCCGCAACTCCTAATAATTCGTATATAGTGTTTTGTTCTGATGAGATTAC
The DNA here is from genome assembly GCA_031255655.1 of Spirochaetaceae bacterium. Lineage (GTDB taxonomy): Bacteria > Spirochaetota > Spirochaetia > Treponematales > Breznakiellaceae > JAIRMY01. Next base: position 21,128 of record JAIRSB010000153.1, read on the forward strand.
AATAATACGCTAGCTGTTGTGTGTCAAGTCCTGTCTAGCGTAATGTTCGAAGAATGGCTCGCAGCTCAGGATCGGCGGCTGCCGCGGATGCGCCGCCAGTGGCGCCGCCGGACTGCCCCGCGTCCTCTTTTGCTACAACCTCGTCCCCAACGGCGACGAGGTCAAAAAATCCAGCGCGGCTTATCGTGCCGGATGTAAGCTCCTCTCCCAACTGATTTGGGGTAAAAGAGCCTGTAATATCGCCTTCCGCGTACTGAAGGCCAATGCCTTCACTACGCACGTCAACACGGCCTTTCCTGACAATCTGATAGACAACATCGTCGCGGCAGCCGTCCATGCGACCCTTGTCGATGAGCCCTTCACCGGCGGCGCGGCGCAGCAGCACGGCGCGAAACGGCATAGCTTGCCCCAGCTGCTCAACAATGCCCCGCGCCGCATTCCGCAGCCTGTCTGCTCCGGTGCGGTACACGTTAAAGCTGCCGGCGCGGGCGCCCGTCCGCGCCACATATAACTCCGCGTTCACAGCAATATCGCGTTCATTCTCCAGCACATTTACCAGCAAAAAATAATCGGGAACAGACGGCGAGAAAGCGTCCTGCATGTTGTTTCCCTCGCGGGCAGTGCGGAAAGCGGACGCGAAAGACTGTTGGCGCGTCTCAAAATCCGGCGTATTGATGTTGCTGTCATGAATCAGGATGTCTTTTATGTACTGGGAAGTAATATAGCCCGCGTCAGTATGATAAAACGCCGACTGAGAAGCTGCCGAGAAAATCGCGATATTCCAATGCGGGCGCAGCTCCGCCGGCTCTACATTCCAGCGTTTAGCAAGACTGCCGCTCATAAGAGCCGTGTATGTTTCTATCTTGTCTTCTATTGATTGATTATCCATGCCCGCGTCCCGCAGAAAAATCAATTCTTCAAGATAAAGTTCCGGGTAACCAAGAAGCCTGAGCGTTTCGGCGTAATCCAGCCGCTCTTTGGCGTAAGGATTGATCCGCAGACCGCGCCTATACTCGAAAAGCGCTTCCGCGCTCAGATTGCGGAGACGATAAGCGCGGGCGCGTTCAAAATGGTAATTCGCCCAGCGTTCCCGCAGCGGGTCCTCAAGACGAGTTGACTCGATTACAATATTTTCCAGCGCGGTGCGAATGAATTCGTCCTCGCTGTCAAAACCAAGCGCCTTTTCAAGTATCGTAACAGCTTCGCTCTCCCGTCCCATGCCGCTGTAGGCCATGCCTTTGAGCAGCCATGCGCTGGTGTCGTCGTGCCTAGCAGCGATAACGCGGTCGGCAAGAGCGGCGGCTTCCTCGTATTCGCCGTTTCTGTACAACAGTGAAGCGAGCAGCGAAACCGCCGGAATAAAATCAGGACGCAGCCTCAAAGCCCTCTGTACGTCCTGTATCGCCGCGTTTACACGCCCGGCACGAGAGGCGAGATACGCCGCGTAGTAGTAAACACGGTAATCATCAGGATATTTTACTTCGGCGCGTTCAATGTATTCGCGGGCAGCCTCCGTATCGCCAAGCGAGCCCAAAACCAGAGCCAGTGATATTAGAATACGACGGTCGTCGGGATAACGGCGCACAGCCTCGCGGAAAAGCCTTACCGCGTCACCCGGCTTTCCCCTCGCGACCTCCAACTCCGCGGCAGTAAACAGCGCGTTCCGGTTGTACGGCTCACGGGACTGCACATATTTTATGATTTCCGCCGCCTCGTCCAAACGCCCGTTGGCAATCAGAATAAAAGCCTCTAAATTCGCCGTTTCCATATTAAGACGGGCAAGAGAGCGCGCCTTTCGCACCCAAACAAGCGCCTGATCGTACTCACCCAGAGAGTAGTAGCACTCGGCTAAAGACGCCGCGCCCTCCGCGTGAGCGGGATTTTGCCTCAAACATTCCAATAAATCCTCAATCGCGGCATACCAGTCCTCGCGGAACATCGCGTCCCGGCCTTCATTATAGAAATACACCGCGTCCCGCGGACTTTGACCCTGACACGGCAGCGCGTTAAAAAAACATAGCACGGCGGAAATAAAGAGGATAACAAGGCACGGCTCGTTTATGCGATTAGACTGTCTAAAAACATTGTTCTTTTTCATTTATAATTGAGGCTGTTACAAAATTTCAGCTTTTGGAACAGCGGCATTGTTTTATAAGCGTAGTTCTTGTAAAAGATAGCATAAAGGTTGATACTGATAAAGCGGGGAAAACAGCGGCGCTGGCAGTGAGAGCGGCTAACCGCCCCCTTTTCCATGAGCGAAAGATTTTGTAACTTCTATAATGCGCGGCTTGTTACAGTATTAGCAGTAAGAAAACCGCACAATTCTGACCGTTGCCATCCTCCTCCTTATGGCAACGGTTTTTTTTATTTGCCTACATCATAAGCGCGTCGGCAGCTCTCGTCATTGCAAGGAGCGAAATGACGAAGCAATCCAGCAAAGCGGCTGCCGCCGTCATAGTGCGGCTCTAAGAAACCGCCGTCTCCAGCGCGATTTCTATCATCTGTGTAAAACTTTTTTCCCTTTCTTCCGGCGTTGTTATTTCATGAGTGATTAGACTGTCCGAGATAGTCAAAATGGTCAAAACTTCGCGCTTGTACTGCGCGCCGAGCGTGTACAATTCGGCACATTCCATTTCCACCGCGAGGCAGCCGAATTTTGCCCAAAGTTTCCACTCGTCGGGGTCCAGAGTGTAAAACATATCGGAAGAGATTACAGGGCCTGTAAAAGGCGCGCGGCCCTTGGCAACAGATACATCGTAAGCGCGTTTCAGCAGATTGAATGACGCGGTTGGGGCGTAATCCCGCCCGCCGAAGCGGACGCTGTTTGCTCCCGAATCGGTACTTGCCGACATAGCCAATACAATGTCGCGCACCTTAACATCAGGCTGTATCGCTCCGGCAGTGCCGGCCCGAATTGCCCGCTGTACCCCGAATTCGCGAAACAATTCGTTCACGTATATCGAAATCGAAGGTATGCCCATGCCCGTACCCTGCACGGATAAACGCGCCCCCTTATACACTCCGGTGTAACCCAGCATATTCCGCACCGAGTTGTATTGAACACTGCCGGATAAAAAATTTTCCGCGATAAACTTCGCCCGCAGCGGGTCTCCGGTTAATAATACGGTATCCGCTACATCGCCTTTTTTCGCCGCAATATGAATAGACATAACGTGATTATACATTGAAAACTATAGGGAAGTAAGGGGACGCGCCCGGCAGCAGCAATACTCATTTTAGAAATATTTTA
>JAIRSB010000229.1 GCA_031255655.1 Spirochaetaceae bacterium
TGCTTGTTGACGCCGCTCTCATTGATGTGGCCAATCACAATCTGGAAGGCGCGGCCGCAATGCTGTCGCGTTTGGAGCCGCGCAGAGCGGCGCGTTCTAAAACGCTGGATTTCATGGCGAATTATTCTTACGATTTCCTGAATCCGTTGCTTGCCGCAGAGCTCTGGTCGCGGCTTGGGGGCGAAAAAGACCTTGCCAATGCCGCGTCCGCACTTTACGTTGCCGGAGAGTCTGAAAAAGCTCGTAATCTATGGCTTTTGCTGGCAAAAGAAGCCAACGCCTCAAGCGGTGACAACGCCTATGGCAGAGCGGAAGCGGCAGACAAGCTGAAAATCCTGTATAATCTGGCTCTCACGGCGGAAAACGAGAGTGAAAAAAGTTTTTTCCTTGAGCAGTTGCTTGCGGACACGGATTACGTCAGCGAAAACCGTGAAGAGATAATAGCGGCTTTGATAATGTATACGCGCCTTCAAAGCCCTGAACGTGCGCGCGCCATGTTATTGGAACAGCCGTTCGGGGAACAGGAGGCGCTTCTGGATTTAGAACAGCTTGACCGCTCGTTAGAGACGCTGCCGCCAGAACTGGCGGCGGCTGACACATGGCTTGTCCTTAACCGGCACTCCAAAACGCCGGAATTATACCGATGGGCGGCGTGGTATTTTGAATATCAAAGGCGTTACGATGAACTTGACGCGCTGCGGCGTTTTGCCGCCAAGCACCAGATGGAAGATCCCTATCTGGATTTTCACGAGGCCTTAGGACTCATACGGACGGAAAGGAGTAACGAGGGGGCAGCTTTGCTCGAAAACATTGAGGGCGTTCCCGCTTGGCAGCGTTTTGCCAACATTGCTTTAGTTTACGAAGCCCGTCGCGAGTATGCCGCCGCGCTACATAGCTACGAGATGGCGGCGGCTGAAATCTCCCGTGAAAGCGGCCAGAGATTGCGCGCCGCGGCTGGGCGAATCTATCTTAGAATGGCGCGTATCAGGCGTGTATTGGGTGAATCTCCTGAGCGTGTGCGCCGTGATTTAGAGCGCGCCTACGAACTGGACAGCGAAAACATCAACATTCGCCTCGCTCTGCGAAACGCGTCGGGATGAATGTGCTTAGGCAATGAGAGCGCTGCTCCCATCTGTCAAAACCGGAAGCCGTAAATACATCGAAATGGGTTGTTATTGAACGGGCCAAGAAAGCGAAAATAAAATCAAAGCCCCAAGTGGTTTTCAAGACCGGAACTGAATCCGGCTACCTACCGGAGTTTCTAAACTTAATTGCATACCCGAATCTGGCGGGTGTCGATGGGAAATCTTCGAAGTCAGTGGTTTTATTCGAGATGTAAATATAAAATTATTGCCCCTTAAAACCTTTTCCTTGCGGAAAATCAGCGATTGTTGTATAACAAGGCATGTTAATAGAAGTTTGTTCCCCAACAATAAGACGCAAAGAGATGGATGCCGTCCTTACGGTAATGGTCGAGGAGAAAATCGGTCCCGGTGAGAGGGCGGAACGCCTGATTCAAACCGCGAAAGAACACCTGCGCTTTGAATACTGCCTTGCTCTCCGCAGTCCCGCAATAGCTTTGTTTTTTGCGCTCAAACTGCTGGATTTGCCGCCGCGCTCCGGCATCGCTATTTCCGCGCTTTCTCCCGCTTATTACGTCAAAGTAATCGAAGATGCGGGCTTCGCGGCGGTTTTCTGCGATACAAGCGAGGCAAGCGCCTGCCCGGACGCCGCCACGATACAGGCGGCGATTGAAGCCGCCGCGGCGGCGGACACGCCTACGCAAGCTGTCGTACTGCATCATAATCTGGGTTTTATGCCGAACATGGAAGACATCGCGGCATTGGGAATCCCCGTTATCGAGGATTGCTCCGCCGCGTATATGAGTGGTTTTGGTGAAAAAAAGGCTGGCTCCTACGGCGTTTTTACGATTTTGGGGCTGGAAGAACGGGATATGCTTACAAGCGGGGGCGGTGCCCTTTTGTACGCTTCCGAGCGGCGCAACGCGGCGGTTCTTCGCAATGCCGGAACGCTGCCGCCTGAATACGGACTGCCGGACATGAACGCGGCTATGGCTCTGGCGCAGTTCAAAGAAACCGGAAGAAATCTGCAAAAACGTGGTAAAATAGCGGAATTATACACACAATCTGCCCTGCGTCAGGGAAGGCATAAAATGTTTGTCCAGCCGGATTTGTTTGAGTATAACAATTACGCCTTTTCGCTGGAGCTTGAAACCGGTATGAAGGAACTGACCGCCTACGCGAAACGTAAAGAAATAGTTGTGGAAAACGCTTTTTCAAAAACCCCTGCCGGCATGGGACTCGCCAAACAGGAAAATTGCCCCGCAGCCTATTCCGCGAGTCTTCGCACGGCTTTATTCCCCATTTACCCGCGTCTAAGCGATGCTGCCGCGCTGCGTGTAGCAAAACTATTGCAGACCATGCCGTAAATTTTGCCCTTCGGTGTTTCTACGCAGGTTGAATATGTCTTGGCATAGCTCTAATTTTCCGGTATTTTTACTAAGGAGATGAATATGAAAAGTATTTTTCGTTCAAACTTATGCGCCGCCAGCAAATTAGCCGCTCTTTTCTGCGGCTTATTCATGGCTGCACCGCCACTGCTCTTAAACGGCGCGGTAAACAGCAAGGAGAAAACAGTGTCAGACTCAGATATGACAGCCGGCGCCTTTGAAGACTTAGGGGACGGCGTGTTCGCGGTAATAGACACAACGCGCGGACAAATAATCGTAAAACTAACATACGACAAAACGCCGCTTACCGTAAGCAATTTTGT
>JAIRSB010000210.1 GCA_031255655.1 Spirochaetaceae bacterium
GGCGCGGACGAGGCGGCGGTGCGTCAGGGAACATGGAACACACAGATAGAGATTTACGATTCTTTCGGAGAGGTGCATATCTTGCAGGCTTCTTTTACCCGCGTGCCTGACACGGCGAATAGCTGGACTGTCGCCGTAGCGGTCGACCCGCAGGCGGAGGCGCCGACCAACGCCTCCGTAGGCTTAGGTGAGGAGGCGCCCGCTGCCGGAGGGGCGGCGGTTTACACTGTGAACTTCGATAACAACGGGACAATCGTCAGCGCGGTTGACGCTGACGGGAACGTTTCCGGCGGGGATGCTGGCGGCCAAGTGCTAATGAACGTGGCTTACGATGTTCCCAATACCGACCCGGACGCGGACGGCGCACCTACACGTCAGCTTTTTACGCTGGACATGGGAAATGTGGGCGGCTTTACACGCGCTCTTACCCAGTTTGCCGAATCCAGCTCGTCAAAGGCGGTAACGCAGGACGGCTACACGATGGGCTATATGGAATCCTTCAAGACTGACCAGAGCGGTGTAATAACCGGTGTCTACAGCAACGGCACGAACCGCACGCTTGCTCAGATAGCCTTAGCGACTTTCACGAATCAGGGAGGGCTTGAAAAGAACGGCGACACAGCTTTTGTCGTATCGACCAATTCCGGCGAGGCCAACATAGGGCCGTCCGGCATAGCGGGGAAGGGCAAGATAATATCGGGTACGCTGGAGATGTCCAATGTGGACATGGCCGCCGAGTTCACCGACATGATTGTTACCCAGCGCGGTTTTCAGGCGAACAGCCGCACGATACAGACTGCCGACCAGCTTTTGCAGGAAGTGCTTACGCTCAAACGCTAACGGGTTTTCTAGCCTGACGCGCCATTTTAGGCAAAAGGCGGCCTAAAGTGGCGCGAAGGCGGGGCGGATTGACAGTTTTCGGCGCCGTGTATTATATTTTGCAAATAGTCCCGGCGGCAGCTTGCCAGCGGCAAGCTGCCGCGGGCTTGCAATGATGGGGCTTCATCCGCGCCCCGCCGCGAATAAAAAATTATAAGGAAAGCCTGAATGATAAAAGTTGCTCGTCTGGATGGCGCGGAATACTACATCAATCCACACCAGATAGAAACTATTGAACAAAAGCCGGACACAACGCTGATGATGCTGTCCGGCAAAATCATTGTAATACGCGAAAAACCGGAAGACGTGATTGACCGAATTGTAGAATACAGAAAACGCATCGGCGGTTTCAAGAATGAGGAGTGAGGGTTAGCATATGGACTTGGGGTCACTAATCGGCGTTCTTGGCGCGTTAGCCATGATGATACTCGGAGTTGTCAGCGGCGGCTCCGGTATGGGTACTTACGCCGACTTGCCGTCTCTCCTCATCGTTGTTTTAGGTTCATGGTTTTGTCTTATGGCCTCAAGCTCGATTGGCGAGGCTGTCGGTATATTCAAAGTCATGGGACTTGCATTTTCGGTGCCCAACTTCGGCGAAAAGGGGATTGTTACCAAGCTGATGGCGTTTTCAGACAAGGCGCGGCGCGAGGGACTTCTGGCTCTTGAAGAAGAGTTGGAAGACCTTGATGACGAGTTCATGAAAAAGGGATTGCGGCTGGTTGTAGACGGCACGGACGCGGCCATCGTGCGCGACCTTTTGGAAATCGAAGTCAGCCAGATGCAGGACAGACACGGGTCAAAAATAGGCGGATTGAATATGTGGGCTGCGCTGGCTCCGGGCTTTGGTATGTTAGGCACGGTTATCGGACTTATAGCCATGATGAAAAACCTTGAAGACAAAGCGTCTGTAGGCCCTAACATGGCCGTCGCCCTAATCACAACCCTGTACGGCTCAATGATAGCGAACTGGCTTCTTACGCCCCTCATCGCAAAACTCAGGGCGAATGACGGGAAAGAAGCGCAGGTACGCGAGATGATAATAGAAGGAATCCTGTCCATACAAGCAGGCGATAACCCGCGCATTCTGGGCATGAAACTGGTAGCTTATCTGTCGCCGGAAGACAGAAAAGAAGTTGAGCAAGAACTAAACGATAAATAGGCCGTTCAAACCCTAAAGTTTAAGGAAGCGTAATTGGCAAAAAAAAAGAAAAAGAAAGACAGCGGAGGCCCCACCGGACAAGAGTGGCTGACGACATACTCGGACATGGTTACGCTCGTACTTTGCTTTTTTGCCATCATGTTCAATCCCGACGAGGTTACACCCTCTTCTATGGCGCAGCTTACCGTCTCGTTCATGGCGCGGGGCATGGGGTCTAACGCCGGCGGCAACACGCTGGCGGTAGGGCGCTACGCCGAGCTGGGGAATAACCTTAACTCACTGCCGGCTCAAGACAAGGGTAAGTCGCTGGGAACCGCGCTGCGTAAGGCAACCAGCATATTCGCTCCAGAGGTAAAGTCAAAAAAGATGAGCGTTACCTCCGACGAGCGCGGCATAGTGATAAGCCTTGCGGCGGATGCTTTTTTCGCGCCTGCCAGCGCGGTTATAAACATCGAATCCACCCGCGACATATTGCTGCGGCTGGGGCAGCTTCTAGCGTCAAACGATCTCGCCGGGAGTAAATTCCGCATCGAAGGGCATACCGATTCAACACCGATAGACCCCGCAGGGCCGTGGGAATCCAACTGGCAGCTTTCCGCCATGCGAGCCATCAACGTGCTGCATTATCTGACGGATTTGGGGATTTCGGAGAAACGCTTTCAAGTCGCAGGATTTGCCGATACCGTGCCAATAAGCAGCGATGCCACACCGGAAGGCAGGGCATATAACCGCAGGGTGGATATTATAATTCTTGATGAAGCACACTTATAGGACGGCAGAAAAGCGTTTTTCGGCTTGTCCTTGTGAATACGTGGAGGAAATATGTCTGACGAATCGGAACTAAATATTGAAGAAGAGGCAGGAGACGAGGGGGCGAAAAAAAGCCGCGCCGGACTTTTACCTAAGCTGTTAAAATTCATAGCGATAGGCCTTGCCGCGTTTGTTTTCATCGTTACTGTCGCTGTAATCACTTTTAACATCATGAGCAAGGGCGGGAAAAGCCAAACTGTTGTTCCGCAGACGGATTCTTACGCCGCTGTAAAAAAGCAATACTCAATGTTTACATTGATAGGCTCAGTTAATACTCGGACGCGAGACGCTACGCCGTGGATGGTGTCCGTAGATATGATAATCGGCTACGACCTTAACGATAACGCTACGGCGACTGAATTAACAGGACGCTTGTACGAATTGCGCGATTTCGTGCGGCGTTATTTCAGCAGTAAAAGCTCCACCGAATTACAACCCGAAAATGAGGCACGTATAAAAAATGAAATCCGCGAATTATTGAACACGACAGTTCTTGACAAAGCACGCGCTCGAATAATACTATTCGACAAGCTCGATTTATACGAAATGGAGTAAAATAATGTATCAGGTTGCTTTCAATACAAAGGGACCGGAAAAAAGGAACGGAGATTTTTGCACTGCCGGCCTTGTCTGTAAAAAGTGCCACTGGTTCATAAAAAATATCAGGACAAAATCCAATAGTTTTGGGGACGCGCGAATGACCAAATCTGTTGTTTGCAGTTTCAACAAAAAGCCTTACGATGATATGCACCATAAATTGTTTGTATACGAAGGCATTTAAAGCCAAAAACCATTGTGAATTATTCCTGTTTACATACCCACACATCATTTTGTGACGGTGAAGGTTCTGTAGAAGAATTTTGCAAGACTGCCTGCGAAAAGGGGCTGGTTTCAGTGGGTTTTAGCGCCCACGCCCCTGTAACTCGAATAACCGGCCTTAATACGAATTGGCATTTGAGCGATGAACGTTTTGACGAATACTGCCAAACGGTACGCGCCGCCGGACGCGCTTGGCATGGAAAGCTGGATGTTTATCTTGGTCTTGAAGTCGATTACATAGAAGACGGAGTGCGTCC
>JAIRSB010000216.1 GCA_031255655.1 Spirochaetaceae bacterium
GCAGGCCTCGTAGCCCGCGTTCAGCGCGTCTTTGAGCGATATTTTTTGTTTTGAACTCCGCAGCGCGCGGCAGTCAATCCGGTGGTATTTCTGGCCGCTTTTGCTTATGTATACCGGAGCGTCTTGCGACACGGCTGGCAAAACGCCGCCGAGCGCAAGGACGACAAGAAAGCACGCAAACAAAGTCCGGCAGACGGACTGCGGTCCAGACTTCATTTATCAGCTTATTTTGATTATACGACCACTTTTGCGCGGGGCGGGAGTTGGATTTTCCGCCGCGTAGCCAAGTATGACGTGCCCGACACCGCCGTATCCGTCATCAACACCCCATTCTTTCAGCAAAGATTTGCCTTCTGCGCCGTCAAAAACCGCGCCCGCGCGGTAGATGTAGCATGAACCAACGCCGACAGCATAAGCCGCGTTCATGAGGTTCGCTATCACCATGTTACCATCGTCAACCCATGTAAGCTGTTTCTTGTCGGCAAGTACAGTAACCACAACCGGCGCGCCGTAAAATGTCTTGGCATCTGCTTTGCCTATGACAGCCGCGTTCAGTTTTTCAAGCCGTGCTATTTTGTCCGCATCCCGCAACACGACCATGATGGCTGATTGCTTGCCGTCGCCGCTTGCCGCCCAAAGCCCGGCCTCAAGAATAGCGTCGAGTTCGCTGTCCTTGATCTGTTCCGCTTTGTATTTGCGGACACTTCTCCGCTCCTTCAAATCTTTTAACGTAGTTTCCATAAAAACTCCTTCCTAATTATTGATTTCGGGACATACCCGCTTTCATTGATTTAACATAATCATATATATGCGGCCCCGCGCCGCCGCCATGCTGTTCCACGATTTTGACGATAGCGCTGCCGACAATCACGCCGTCCGCGACACGGGCTATATCCGCCGCCTGTTCCGGCGTGTTTATGCCGAAGCCCACAGCTATGGGAATATTCGTATGTGCCCGCGCCGTCGTGATTATAGAGTTTAAATCCGTCTCTATAGCATCTCTCTCGCCCGTTACGCCCATAGAAGACACCACATACAGAAAGCCGCCGGCGTTTTTCGCTATCTCTTTTACGCGGTCTTCCGAAGTCGGCGCGACAAGCGATATCAGGTCTACGCTGTTTTTATCCGCCGCGCCTCGCGCTTCCCAGCTCTCCTCGAATGGTAAATCGGGAATTATAACGCCATCAAGCTCTGTTTCCGCGCAGTGCTTGAAAAAATTATCCACTCCGTATTTGAAAACCGGATTAAAATATGTCAAAAAAACCAGAGGGACTTGCGTTTTTTCCCGCAGACTTTTTACAAGCGCGAAAAGTTTTTCGAGACTCGCGCCGGATTTCAACGCCCTTATGTTGGCCGCCTGAATCACCGGACCTTCCGCTATCGGGTCCGAAAAAGGCACCCCTATCTCGACAAGCCCCGCGCCTGCCTCAATCATCTTCAGAATAAATTCCTCGCTCTTTTCGATTGAAGGGTCTCCGCCAGTAACAAAGCCGATAAAAAGTTTTTCTTTGCCAAAAGCTACAGCTATTCTACTCATTGATGTCCCTCCCGCGGTATCGCGCCACAGCCGCTGCGTCTTTATCACCCCTTCCGGAAAGGCAAACGATGACATTCTCATCTTTCCCGATGCGCGGGGCCAGCAGGCGCGTATACGCTACAGCGTGCGCGCTCTCCAGAGCCGGAATTATGCCTTCCATGCGCGAAAGATACTCAAACGCGGAAACCGCTTGTTCGTCCGTAACGCTCACATATTCCGCGCGCCCAGTGTCATGCAGATGGGCATGTTCCGGCCCTATGCCCGGATAATCTAAACCCGCCGAAATCGAATGAACGGGAGCTATCTGCCCCTCATCATCCTGACAGAAATATGACTTCATGCCATGAAAAACTCCAGCGCTCCCTTTCGCTATCGTTGCCGCGTGTTTAGCGGTATCTATTCCATGCCCCGCGGCCTCGCAGCCGATTAGCCGCACCGTTTTGTCCTCGATGAAGCGGTAAAAAAGACCGATGGCATTGCTGCCGCCGCCAACGCAGGCTATAACCGCCGCCGGCAGCCTTCCTTCGGCGGATAGTATCTGTTCCCGCGCCTCTGTTCCTATAACGCTTTGAAAATCGCGCACCATAGATGGAAAGGGATGCGGGCCCATCACGGAACCCAGTATATAATGAGTATCGTGAACGCGCCGCGTCCATTCGCGCATAGTCTCGTTCACAGCATCTTTCAGCGTCCGTGTGCCGCTGGTAACCGCGTGCACTTTAGCTCCGAGAAGCTCCATCCGGTATACGTTAAGAGCCTGCCGCTTTGTGTCTTCCTCCCCCATGAAAATCTCGCAGGACATATCAAGCAAAGCCGCCGCTGTAGCCGCCGCGACCCCGTGCTGCCCCGCTCCGGTTTCCGCTATGACGCGGGTCTTCCCCATTCGTTTGGCGAGCAAGGCCTGCCCCAAAACATTGTTGATTTTATGAGAGCCAGTGTGGTTAAGGTCTTCGCGCTTAAAATAAATCTTCGCTCCGCCCAAATCGTCCGTCATTTTGCGGGCAAAGTACAGGCGGGACGGCCTGCCGGCGTAGTCGCTCAACAAACCGTCCAGTTCGTCCCGGAAACCAGCGTCGTTTTTGAAGCGATTGTACGCCGCTTCAAGCGATATAATCTCGTTTATAAGCGTTTCGGGGATGTATTGCCCGCCGTAAACGCCAAACCTGCCTTTTTGCATAGCTCGTTTCCTTAATGCTGTTTTAATTTAATCATCCGGTTTGCCCTGTGCCGCGCAGCGAATCCCGCTTTGACGCGACGCGAAGACTCAACCGGATTTCGGTTTTCGCAAGCCCCTTACTCCGTTTTTTCCGTGAGCTTTCCGTCTTCGAATATCATAGTAGCCTGATCTAAATACTTTTGCGGTATCGTTATTCCGCAGTTTTTCGCCGCGTCAAGATCTATCAAAAAGTCAAGTTCCGAAGGCTCTGTCGCGAATTTTACCGGTATTTCGGACGGTTTTTTGCCGCTTAGTATATCCGCCACGATGTTTCCCGTAGAAAGGCCCAGTTTGTAGTAGTTCGAGCCGGACGCTATCATACAGCCGCCGTTTCTCGCGCCACTAGCGTCGCCTGCGAATATCGGCTTCTTTGCCGTTCTAAACACGTCTATGACGGCAGGAAGCGCGGCCATGATCGTGTTGTCCGTTGAAAGATATAAGCCGTCAACACGTCCGGCCACAGCTTGAGCCGCCTGTTTTACATCGGCGGTGGTGTTTACAGCCTGAGTAACGAGGCTAAGCCCCGCTTCAGTCGCGCCTTTGGTTACCAGTTCCAGTTCGACAATCGAGTTCGCTTCCGAGGAGGCATAGATGTAACCCACCGTATTTATGCCCGCAATTTCTTTGAATAAAGCGATGTTTTCCACAGTTGGAATAGCGTCCGACGCGCCAGTTACGTTGTTTTCGCCGTGTGCGACTGTAGTTACAAGTCCCGCCGCGATGGGGTCGGTAACTGCTGTAAAGACGACGGGTATGGTTTTCAGCGTGTTTGCCAAAGCCTGAGCCGCCGGAGTCGCTATGCCGATGGCCACCGCGACTCTTTCACTCTGGAATTTACCGGCAATCTGCTTCGCCGTGCTTAGGTCGTTATTCGCGTTCTGCGAATCGTATCCGGCATTTATTCCGCGAGCCGCTATAGCGTCCTTGATTCCCCGCTCGCAGTCGTCCAACGCCGGATGCTGGATTATTTTTGATATCCCGATGACAATTCCGCCATCCTGCTGCTTCCCGCCATTAGCGAACGAAGTTTGTAACGCGATAAGCGCCAAAACCAAACCGGCACAAAATTTTTTCATTTTGTCCTCCTTAAAAAAACTAGATTTTTGCGGTTTCCTAATCCTATGTACCGCCGGAGCGATAAAGCGCTCTTACATCGTTGAGTATACTGGTTCAATAAAAAATAGTTAATCTAGTACGAAGTAGCATAACCTATAGATGGGACTGTAGAACGATTCCTCCGAGACAGCCTGACCATACGAGTTTAGCGGACAGAGGGACAGGCTCAATGTCAAACGATATTCTGGGCGGAAACGGGATATTGTTATGCGAAAAAACGTCCTTGTTTTTACGAAACAAATTAAACAACTGTAGTTTTGGACTTGTTCGACAAGCCGGTTGTTTGTCTCCCAAGTCATTTTTTAGCGGTTGTTGTTTAGAAACTGGAGTTTCTAAACAACTTTATTCTTGCCATACGCTCCCCGCCTAAAAAACCTGAACCGCCGTTACCCGGATTGTTTATCGCTTCATGATTGCGAATTCCACATCAGACACATCTACCGGAGCGAGCATTCGGTAAAATATGCCGGCGGCATATTACGTGGTGGGGGGGGGGGGGATTATCTGTTATTGTTAGTCTGTCTGCCTAATTGCTCCAGAGAATTTGACAAGCGTTCCATGCGGGTATACGCGCCTTCAAGTTCCCCGTACTGCGTTTTCAGCGTACGTTCTTTGGCACTAAGTTGGCGGTCCATCGTTTCGATGCGGCTGTCATTGGCGGCTATGCGGGAGTCTATTCCGGCTGTTTTCGCGGCTATTACTCCGCCGAGTTCAACGTAAGGCTGCACGGCTTGGTTCAAAGCGTAGGCAAGTCCGGTATCAATTATAAGATCGCCGTCGCTGTCCCTGCCTAAAAGCTGGCGCAGCATATCAGTATTGTTTTTTAACGCCTCATCCAGAACACCTTCATTTATTTCCATATAGCCGCGCATTTTTGAGGGGTCATAGCCGCCTACGCGCCTTGCGTCGGTCGTTATGCCGAAAGACGAAAGCAAATGTTCCTGTCCGAAAGCATCCATGTAGGGCGATGTCATTATTTGCTGCAAACGTCCTCTGAAACGCAGCAATTCGCTGTCGCCGGAAAAAACTCCGAGTTTGGAGCTCAACTCCTCCCGCTCGTCCGGGCTAAGATATGAAAGTTCCCGTATTACGCTTTCATCATTTCGAGTAAGAACGTTGAGTTCGGCCATTAGGCGGTTATAGTTGCCCACAAGGGTTATCACGGCTTCTTTTATTCCTTCCGTGTCCGTTTCCACCTCGATACTTACGGGTATATCGCTGGCGGTGTGGGCGGTAAGTGTGAGACCTGGCAGTAAATCATCAATAGTGTTTGAAGGGCGCTGAATTTCTATGCCGTCCATAAGAAGCACGGCATCTCGGGCGGCTGAGACTGGTAACAGCGGCTTAATCCCCCCCCCTTCGGGAGCTGGGTCAAAAAGCTGTATATTTCGTATCGACACTGAGCGGTGGGTGTTGTTGTTGTCGATATTAAGGCCGGTTATGGTTTTCCCTTCAGCCAGTGGGTATAACTGGTACTGATTTTGCGAAAAGCCCTCCGTGTCTTTTACAGGCGGCAGCGCAATAGTTCCGCCGTCGCTAAATTCAAGGTTGAGTACCGAAAGACTGTCGACGCGGGCTTCCTGTTGGGTTGAGGCATCACCCCCCTCAGCCTGCACCGCGCCGCTCTGAACCGCCGCCGTCCCGTCCGCCGCGGAGTTTACGGAGCTTTCAAATCGCAGTATCAGCGACCGGGACGGCTGAATATCGCCCAGCGAAATCCGTGAGTTGGACATGGGAGGGGTCAGCAGTCCGTCGCCGGAGACCGCCTCGTTTATCGAATCGCCGCCGCGGGCGGATACCGCTTTTATGTTCGTGATTTTCGGCTCCGCTGTCTTTTGTTCCGCAATTCCAGTTTGAAGCGCCAGTCTAAGCGCGTCTTCGGAAAACGAAAGCCGGTTTTCTTCGCCTGGTATAAGCGATTCGATAACAAGGGTCTTTTCTCCCTTCCGCGCGGCGACTAGTCCGGCACGGAGGTTGTCCTGCCCTCTCCGGTTCAGCGTATTAACGAAATCTTGCAGGCTTCCGCCTGAAAATTTGAACGATATGTCGCGCTCGCCGACCGAAAACACATAGTTTCCTTCTGGCGGGTGGAAATTGTCGTCTAGTGGTTTTGAAAGAAAACGGTCTGCGCTCGCTGTTTGTTTTATTACGAATTCATGCTGCTGCGCCTCCGCTTCGCGCGAAGCGAAAGCGCTGAGCAGTGTGTCATTGCTCGACACAGCGGTTTTCTCATTGAACGGGTTTTGGTATGAGTAGAGCAAGCGGGCATCATCCCGTAGCTGCGTTATTCTCCGTCCAAGACTTTGCCAATTTGCTTTTTGCGAGACGAGCGTTTCATTGGCGCGTTCCACGCGCTCTTTGGGCAAACGTTCCACCCGCATGAGTCCTTCAATTATTTTCTCTGTATCAAACCGGCTTTTTACTCCGGGTATGGATATATCAGGCATGAGAACTCCATTGCCGCTTTCTAAACTTTTTCGTCAAACAGGAAGCCTATCGCGTCTTCTATTTTCCGGTTGAGGCGCTGAAGCTCTTCCGGCGGCAATACTTTTATCACTTTATCGGTATCGGGGTCAATCACATTTATCGTTATTTCAGCCGATTCGTGATTAAGTACAAACTGTAATTTTTTATTGAAGGCGCGGCTTATTCTTTCAAGGTTTGCGATTTCCTTTTCCGCGTTTTTTTCGGAAAGTGCGCCGTCTTGTACAGATTCACTGTTGTCGATAATCCGACCGCCGTTTTCGGTCCCGAATACGGCGTCAGATTTGCGTTTTGCTGTCTGCGTAAACTGCGATGGTAATCCAGTTTCCGCTACATTTACTATTGAATTCATTGTTCCTCCAAAAAATAAAAAGATGGGGAAGCGCGCGAATCCCCCATCTTCTGCTTAGATTAAGTTGCAAAAGACAACGTCCAGAAGTCTCTTACATCAACCTTATCTGCCGCCGCTTAACCCAAAAGTTGAAGAACCGACTGGTTCCTTATGTTAGCCTGGGCAAGCATGGCAACGCCGGCTTGTGAAAGTATCTGGTCCCGTGTGTACTGGACCATTCCAGCAGCCATATCCTCGTCACGTATACGCGACTCGGAGGCCTGAAGATTTTCCGCCGCCGTG
Source organism: Spirochaetaceae bacterium (assembly GCA_031255655.1). Taxonomy (GTDB): domain Bacteria; phylum Spirochaetota; class Spirochaetia; order Treponematales; family Breznakiellaceae; genus JAIRMY01. The sequence continues at coordinate 6,988 of JAIRSB010000216.1, forward strand.
GCAACGCCAAGCGCCGCCGTCTCAAAACGGTTTTGATAGGCGCCGAGGTCAGCCCGTTGTTTGGATATGATTTTGAGCGCGTTGTCCAAATCTCCGATGGCTCTGTTCGAGCTTTCGGTATTCAATAGACTTATGCCGCTCTCCTCACCTTGGTCGAACTGCAAGCCCAGCGCCTGCGCCGTCATGGTACCGATGAAAATTTGTCTACTCTGGTCCATGTTAGCACCTATCTGAACTTGCATAACGCCGCCAACGGCACTGTCGCGGGCGAAAGCGCCGGTCAGCATGTTCATTCCGTTGAACTGCGCGTGGCTCGCGACACGGTTGAGTTCGTCCACAAGTTGTGAAACCTCTACCTGTATCTGCATGCGATCCTCGCTGGTGTAAACGCCGTTAGCGGATTGCACGGACAATTCCCTCATTCGGTGCAGGATATCCTGCGATTCCTGAAGGTAGCCCTCCGTTGTCTGAATGAATGATACAGCGTTCTGAATGTTGCGTTCAGCCTGGTTAAGCCCTCTTATCTGACCCCGCATCTTTTCAGAAACAGCGAGGCCGGAAGCGTCGTCGGCGGCGCGTGTAATGCGCAACCCCGAGCTGAGCTTTTCCATAACTTTTGTCGTATCAGCTTGAGTAACCCCAAGCTGACGGTCGGCAAACATGGCGCTCAAGTTATGATTTATAATCATATTAACCCTCCATAGTGTTGGTAATCTTTAGCTATCCTTAGCTTAAGACGTACACGCAACAGCTGGCGCTGGAATTTTCGCGCGAAACTTCGGCGCATCACTGAAAGCAGTACGTCAGAATACTCAATTGCCATTGACTAGTCTGACGCGCCTGCGTATATGTTCCAACGAGGGTGTTTGTCAAACAACATAGCAGACACAAAAAATTTAAGTCTGCTACTAACATTCTAGTACTTTTATCGCAATAATGCAACCTGTTGAATTGCTTCGTGAAAAAGGGATGCGCAACCGCTGAAATACGAGCTTCTGTACCAGAAGCAGCGAAAAAAAGAGAAAAGGACTTTGCCGGACGAATTTACACGGCTCACCGGTTGTCACCAGAAATCCCCAGTAGAGTTGTTTAGAAACTGAAGTTTCTAAACAACAGGAAAATGCGAAGCATTTTGCAAGACTGGGAGACAATCAACCGGGTTGTCGAACAAGTCATTTGCTTCGGGAACGCACGTTTGACAAGACTGCCTTTGATGATGAATACAGCTTCCGGTGTTTGACATGGGGGTTGACAAAATATTCACGTTTCGTGTAGACTGTGGACTATGAAAAGTTATAGACTACGGATGATTTCTGCGGACTCATTACGCACTAGTTGCCC
>JAIRSB010000029.1 GCA_031255655.1 Spirochaetaceae bacterium
TGCTGCACGGCAAACGAAGTAGCTATGCGGCACGGAGTACGCATGGTTGGAAACTTCCTGCAACAGGAAAACGTACTACTAACCGGTGCGGTAGAGATGATGTGCGTCGATGTTCAGTGTATTTTCCCTTCTCTATCGGCCCTAGCCGAATGCTTCCACACCAAGTTTGTTACGACATCCCCGATAGCGCGGATACCGGGCTCGACTTATGTCGAATTCAAGACCGAAACCGCGATGGATCAGGCAAAGCAACTGATAAAAACGGCCATAGACAACTTCAAAAGCCGCGACCAGGGCAAACTCTACATACCGGAAAACAAACAAGCGGCGGTTGTCGGCTACCCCTGTGAAGAAATCATCAAGCATCTTGACGGGGTTACCAACAGCCATGTTGATGAACTGGGAAGTTACCGCCCGGCGGTTGACGCGATAAAATCAGGTGTTCTGCGCGGTGCGGTCGGCATCGTCGGTTGCAACAATCCTCGTGTTCGCCCCGACTATTCACACTTTGAAATAATGAAGGAACTGCTTAAAAACGACATCCTCATCGTGGCTACTGGATGCGCCGCCCAGCTTGCGACAAAGGCCGGACTCCTCAACTTCGATTCTAAGTGGGCTTGCGGGGATGGTTTGCGCCGTGTATGTGACCTTGTAAACATTCCGCCTGTGCTGCACATGGGGGCCTGCGTTGACATTAGCCGCATTCTGCTGCTTGTGAACGGTATTGCCCGCGACTGGGGTGTGGATACTACTGCGCTGCCGATTGTCGGTGTGGCTCCTGAGTGGATGTCCGAAAAGGCGGTTTCCATAGCGAATTACGTCGTCTCCAGCGGAATTGACGTATACCTCGGCATAGAGCCGCAGGTAAAAGGGAGTCCGCAGGTTTGGGATTTGATTACGGAGGGAACCCGCAAGATAGTGGGGGCTGGCTTTGTAATCAACAAAGATCCGAAGGAGTTGACCAAATCGATAATCGAGGGCATTGAGGCAAAACGCGACGCGCTGGGGATATAGTCATAGATGAAAATCGCAATTACCGGAAAAGGCGGAGTAGGAAAAACAACACTTGCGGCTGTTTTGGCGCGTTTGTACGCTGCCGAAGGCCGCAAGGTCATCGCTGTCGATGTGGATCCCGACGCAAACTTAGGGCTTGCGCTTGGTTTCACCGTTGATGAGGTAAACGCGATAACACCCGTGTCTAAGATGAAGGAACTCATCGCGGAGCGCACCGGCTCAGAAGGCGACGGGTTGGGGAAATTCTTCAAAATCAATCCGAAGGTCGACGATATTCCTGATGCCTACGCGAAAGAAAAAAACGGCGTAAAGTTTCTTATAATGGGGACGGTTGAATTAGGCGGCGGCGGCTGTGTCTGCCCTGAACATGTTGTGATAAAACGCTTGATATCTCACTTGGTAATACAGCGCGATGAGGTTGTCATCATGGATATGGAGGCGGGCATTGAACATCTAGGGCGCGGAACAGCGGGCATGGTTGATGCTTTCATTGTCGTAGTGGAACCGGGCGCAAGGAGCGTTCAGACATACGGCATGGTGAAAAAACTTGCGCTTGATTTAGGCATAAAAAAGGTAAGCGTTGTAGCAAACAAGGTGCGTGGGCAGGAGGATATGGACTTTATCAAGAGAAGCATTCCACCGGACGCACTGTTAGGTTGTGTTTCATACAACGACGAGATAATCAACGCCGACAGGCAGGGTGCGTCGCCTTTTGATACAAGCGCGAAAGCGAAACTTGAAATCGAACGTGTCAAAGACGCGCTTGATAAGGGATTTTAACGGCGGTATCCGTAAAACTAGTTTTACGGATACCGCCAGAAACAAACGGAACTTGGAAGACAGGCTGAAGGCTTGCCGAACAAGACTGATTTCAAAGCCAAAATCGAAATTTTGGCATAATTTTATGAAAAATGGAGTGAGTATATGAAATTACTATTCGACAGAGTTTTTGACGGCGCCGATGAAATGCTGGCAATCGCCGAAAAATCACTCGGCGAGGCTGTTAAGACGCTCGGAAACGATGCGCCCTTAAATATTAAAAACACGGCCTTCTTCCTTGCAAGCTATCTTGCGTACACGGGTGAAAAAATTCAGACTGTGGGCGAGCTTGCCGCCGCTTTTCCAAAGGTGAAAAACGAGTGGATGCCCCATGAAAAGCGCCTTGCGGATGTTTTCAAGTCCGGCTTTGGCACTGTGCTTGCCGCTGAAACAATCGAAGCGTGCCGCTATGCCATGGCGAAGGGTGATGACCCGTTCACTGTGAACGGTGAACGTCAGTATTGGGGGCATATGACGGATGCGGAGGTGCGCGAACTGGGAGTTCCGCTTGTTACAAACGAGATACCGGGTTTTGTCGTCATCATAGGACCCGCCCCTTCCGATGAGGAGGCAGAGGAAATCATCAAGGGCTACCAGACGCGCTCTATCTTTGTGTTTCTTATCGGCGGCATAATTGATCAGGCGCGGCGCAGGAACATAACGATGAGTTTCCCGGTGCGTGTGGTTCCCGTCGGTCCGGACATCTGGCAGGTAGCGCATATCATATCGCTGGTAAACCGCGCCGCTATGATTTTCGGAGCGGTGCAGCCGCAAGACCGCGAGGCTCTTGACGATTACACGTTCAAGCGCATCAACGCTTTCGTGAATGCTTACGCGCCGGTGGCCGACATCGTAGTCGCCTGCGGCGGCGGTGCGATTGCCGAAGGTTTCCCGGTAATCACTAACGACAAAAAAGATATGTGGGCTGTGCCGAAAAGCCTTATAATTCAGCCAGACACGAAAGATTTCATCGAAACTTCACTGGAAGCCCGAAACATCAAGTTGAAAATCACCAAAATAGACATCCCAGTGAACTACTCCAACTCTTTCGAGGGCGAAATCATCCGCCGTAACGACATGGTCGTCGATATTGACGGCTCTCGTATGCCGTGTTTCGAGTGGGTTAAGTCGCTTGATGGGAAAGATGTCGAAGACCATAAAATCGAAGTGTTCGGACCAGACATTGACTGTAATCCCACCGACAAGAAAATGGCGCTCGCTTACATCGTAGAAGTTTCCGGTAAAAAGATGCAAACGGACTTTGAGCCGGTTTTCGAGCGCAAAATGCACGCTTTCATCAACGCGGCTGAAGGTATCATGCACACGGGGCAGCGCGATCTCATCCGCATCCGTGTAAGCAACGGCGCGTTTGAAAAAGGTTTCCGTGCACGGCACTTCGGCGAGATACTATACGCCAAGATAAAAAGCGAATATGAGGCTGTCGTTGACAAATGCCAGGTGAAAATTTTTACTGGATTGCCAGGCACTCCTGAGTACGCCAAACTTGAGGAACTTAAAAAAGAGGTAAACAGAGTATACGAAAAACGCGACGAGCGGCTTAAAACGCTTACCGACGAAAATGTCGAGGTGTTTTACAACTGCATACTCTGCCAGTCTTTCTCGCCGTCCCATGTATGTATAGTTACACCGGAGCGACTTGGTCTCTGCGGCGCGGTTTCGTGGCTGGATGCTAAGGCCACAAACGAACTTGATCCCAACGGGCCTTGCCAGCAGGTAACGAAAGAACGCGTGATTGATGAGAACATGGGTATTTGGGAAGATGTGAACGAGGTTGTAAAGCGTGACTCGCACGGCGCGCTTGAGCAGGTTACATTGTACTCCATTCTGAATGACCCTATGACATCGTGCGGTTGTTTTGAATGCATCTGCGGCATAGAGCCTGTTTCTAACGGCGTTGTCATAGTGAACCGTGAACATATCGGTAAAACTCCGGTTGGAATGTCTTTCTCTGAGCTTGCGGCTTCCACAGGCGGCGGCGTTCAAACGCCTGGTTTCATGGGGCATGGCAAGCAGTTTATTTCATCAAAGAAATTTATGCGGGCGGAAGGCGGCCCAGCGCGTATCGTGTGGATGCCTAAATCCCTAAAGGACGTTGTGCGAACGCGGCTTGACGCGACTGCTAAAGAGCTTTACGGCATAGACGGATACACCGACAGAATCGCGGACGAAAGCGTTACGGAAGAAGATCCGGAAGCTTTGATGGCTTTTCTCACCGAAAAAGACCATCCGGTTCTTAAACTCGAACCGTTAATGTAACGGCGAGACAAAAAACAAACGCCCGTACCGGAGGTACGGGCGTTTTCATTTAAGGAGGATTTTTTATGAAAACCAATATATCGCCCGCAGCGCCTCATGCTGACCATTGCGGCCTCCTTAGCTAACGTCCTAAACGACCCGGCGATATATTCTAAAAAGTAAACATATATTCCTATTTTTTCAAGTCCCATTCGAGAGTCGCAATATGCTTTGCACTCTATTCTTTAACCGCCACCCATTCGGATATTTCTTTTTTGGATGTTTTCCACGGAAACGCCGCATAATTATTCACACAAAAGCGGCAGAACGGCACGGGACGTCTTAAAAATTCAAATATTTCATCCATGCTGTTTACCTTATAAATATCAATGTAATCTTTTTCTGAAAGCTCGAGATTCCGAGAAAAATATTCGTTGAAAACGCTTATGTACGCGGATGTCGGACATTGATATAATTTCCCATCTCGCAAATTGGTGCAAGTACCATTGGCCGCGGTGCATATTCTAAATGCTTCTCGCAAGTTCTGCTGGCCATCAATATCCAACACATATTTCGCCATTTGTAGTCTGTCCACAGAATTGTCATTGTCATGATATATCAGTTTTATTTTATGCTTCTTCGCCAAAGATTTAATCAATTCATAATCTAAATTTATAGGATAGGAACTTATATATATTTCTATATTATGTTTTGAGCAAACATCCCAAAATTCATCGCTCTGTTTAGGTAATAATATACCGTTTGTAACAACCTGTATTTCACTTTTCAGAAAACATTCCCGCGCAATTCGGGTAAGAGTGGGGAGTTTATCGTGCAACAAAGGTTCACCACCCAGTAGTCGTACGCGGCGTACTTTATCAGCACCTAGTTTGGACAAACGCTTGAAATCATTTTCGTACTGAACAGTATCCACAAATTTTTCTTTAGTGAGAGGAGAATAATGGGTGCAATAGGCACAGTTAAGATTGCAATGATCGACAATATGAATTTCCAAATATAATTCCGATCTCTTCCGATAGTTTTTGTGTCTTTTCAAATGAAGTTCTCGCGCTTGTTTGTAACATTTGTAAAGTTTGTACAAAGGCGTTTTTTTTAAATCGCCTTTTATAAT
>JAIRSB010000042.1 GCA_031255655.1 Spirochaetaceae bacterium
CGACGGAGGAACATATGAATATGCTGAATGACAACCCAAAACGGATTACCCGATATTTTCTTGATCCCGCTATAGCCTATGCCTCAAATGTCTGAATATATATTGCCGGGTCAGTAATGGCGAAGACTACCGGATTGAAATTGTAGCCTTAATAAATACGGAATTCTTACAATTCGCTATTGATTTTTTTAAGAAAATTATAGACGCAAAACTAAACAATAAGAATATTACAATTGATTGGTATAAATCAGCGCTGCTGGATTCTAAACTGCCTTCTAAAGAAATAGCTATAAACAGCGGTTTAAATATGAAAACTATTCATAATATGTTCAAGTCATCCACAAGATCTATCGTGCTAAACGCATCTATAGAACACTATGAAAGCCTATTATCCAACATAAAAAAACTTACGGATGTCGAGCCCGACATAGATATAATACTCACAATCAAATTGAAAGGTATTTCCGTAGAATTAAACATAAATGAAAGTCTCATTATAATAAATACTCTGGCTGTAAAACGTTCCGAATTACGCGGCGGAATATGGAGTACCGCTGGGAAATGCGTAGAAAAACCGTTGATGAAGACTTTATGTATGTTATATTCTGTTGATAGTAAATACTATACCGCAGTATTCAAAAAAGACAGCTCTAAGAAATTTGACCGGGAAATAGACTTTTATCTTAAAAATAATTCCAGTTCATATTGCTGTGAAGTAAAACTCATGGGACGTGGAAACCCTGAAAGTGCCGATGCTGTGATTGCCCGCAACACAAATATATTCATTGCCGATACTCTCTCAGAGCAAAATAAAAATCAATTAAATCATTTAGGAGTATATTGGGTTGAATTGCATATACATGAAGGTTATAAACGCTTCAAAACCGTTCTTGAAAAACTATCTATACCTTTTACCGATTTTAAGGGTAATTTGGCGGATGCGTTAAATAATATTTTCCAAAAATTATAAGCTTATTGCCTGCGCCCGTCTTGCCACTGCTTGAGAGCGGCAACATACTAAAAAGAGGGGGAGAAAATGATAGTAGCTTCTATTGACGTCCAGAATTCAAAAGTTGTGCAGCTTAGACGCGGTTTGGAGCCGGTGTTGGAGCGGGAAAACGCATTGGAACTGGCGAAGGAATTTGACCGCTTTGGCGAAGTTGCCGTTATCGACATAGACGCGGCGACGGGGCGGGGCTCGAACGGCGAGATGATAAAGCCGCTTCTGCGCGCCGCGGACTGCCGCGTCGGGGGAGGTATCAGAGACGCGGAGCGGGCGGCGGAGTTAGTGAGCCTCGGTGCGAAGAAAATCATCATAGGGTCAGCCGCGTTCCGCACCGGGCAGGCCTTCGCGCTGAATACGGAACTCCTTGACGCGCTGGTAAAAAAAATCGGGCGCGAAAGGCTTATCATAGCGGTTGATGCGAGCGGCGGCGAAATAGTGGTTGACGGCTGGTGGACGAAGACTGGATTAAAGTTGATAGAGACGGCGCGGCAGGCCGAAAAATATGCCGGAGAGTTGCTTTTTACCTCTGTCGAGAGGGAGGGCATGATGGGCGGCGCGGATATTGACGCGGTAAGGGAACTGCGCGAGGCTGTCTCGTGTATTCTGACGGCGGCGGGCGGCGTTTCAACAATTGGCGAAATTGAGGCGATTTCGCGCTTGGGCTGCGATATTCAACTTGGCATGGCGTTATACACGGAAAAAATCAGTCTTGCGGACGCTTTTATCGCTTCACTTAACTGGGAAAAAAGCGCCGGCGGGCTTTTGCCTCTCATCGCGCAAAGCCGCGACGGGCAGGTTTTGATGACGGGTTTCACGGATAAAGAGGCGATTTCGGAATCGTTTAAGCGTGGGAAACTGTGTTTTCACAGCCGGACGCGGGAGCGGCTATGGATGAAAGGCGAGCAGTCCGGCAATACGCTGGAGTTGCTGCGTCTGCGCTCCGATTGCGACCGCGATGCGCTGCTTGCGCTTGTCGAGCCGCACGGCCCGGCTTGCCATACCGGAGCGTGGTCATGTTTTGAGACGGGGCGGCGTTACACGCCCTGGTATTTGCAGGAAATTATTGATGAGCGTCTGCGTTCTGCGCCTGCCGCTTCGTACACCGCGGCGCTGACGGACGAGCGTGTGCGGCGGAAGATAATGGAAGAGGCCTACGAAGTCTGCACGGCGAAGACGCACGATGAAACTGTCTGGGAGGCTGCGGATTTGCTGTATCACACTATGGTACTGCTTTCAAAAGAGGGTGTCCGCATTGACGAGGTTTTTGCGGAACTTGACCGCCGCCACAAGAAACGCGGTGTTTCCGGCGGCGAAACTTAGAACAAAGCGGGCGCTGCTTCCAGTCCGCAGGTTTCGTCAAAGCCGCATATTATGTTCATGTTTTGGACGGCTTGTCCTGCCGCTCCTTTTACCATGTTGTCAATTGCGCTTGTAACGATTAGGGTCCCGCCGTTTTGGTCTATTTGCACGGCTATGTCGCAGAAGTTTGACAGCCGCACACGCCCTGTTGCGGGCAAAATGCCGGTGGGGAGTACCCGCACGAATTTCTCGTTCTGGTAAAAATCTTCATATAATTGACGGATGCTCTCTGTTTTTTCCTGTATTTCGGGGGAGGGGGGGCGCGGTTTTGCGGGGGCTTCGCACTTCCACTCGCTGGAGAGCGGCAGGTACACCGCGCAGAGAATGCCGCGGTTCATCGGAGCCAGACGCGGTGTGAATATCAGCGGGCGCGGGGTTTGCGGGTTTATGTTTTCCATGAATGAGAAGTTCCGGCTGATTTCTGGCGTATGGCGGTGAGCGCCTACTTTGTATGGGGACATGGAATCGGAGCATTCGGGGAAATGATAGGCGCGCGCGGGTTCGCGGCCCCCGCCTGTGATGCCGGAGGCTGCGTCAACGATGATTGTTCCCCCGCCGTATACGCCGCGTGAAAGCGCCGGAAAGGCTGCCAGAGACGCGGCGGTTGGATAGCAGCCTGGGTTTCCGATGACTGCGCCGCCTTCTTTCGCTGCCGCGCATATCTTGCGGCGGTTCAGCTCCGGCAGTCCGTAAACGGATTTCTTGTGCGTTTCCGGGTGTTGGTAAGCCTTGCCGTACCACGCGGTGTAGGTTTCCTCGTCGTCGCCGAAGCGGAAATCCGCCGACATGTCTATGTAGGGCACGCCGCGCTCAAAACACTTTGCCGCGAAAGTTTCGCCGACACCGTGCGGCAGGGCCGCGAATACGACGTCGGAACCGGAAATGAGCGCCTCTGGATTTTTTAGCGGAATGTCAATCAAATCTATGAAGTTCGGATATACGCTGCTGATGTTTTTGCCTTCATGGCTGGAAGAAGAAAGCGCAAGGGAATCCACTTTCGGATGTCTCGACAAAATCCTGACTATTTCGGCTCCGGCGTAGCCCGCCGCGCCTATAATGCCTGCAATCATTTGTTACCTCAATATTATTTTTCTTTGCTGCCGCGCCGGATGGCGCGCATGAAAACTTTCCGGTCAAATGCAGTTTACTCCATGCTCTTCGCTTCGTTCCAGAATTTTTCCATGAGGGTGCGTTCTGTTTCTGAAGAGGCAGGGCAGCCTGCCTCTTTCATTTTCTTTTCGACATATTTGAAACGGCGCGTGAATTTTACGTTTGCCCCTTGAAGCGCGGCGGAGGGGTTGATTTTCAGGAAGCGGCACAGGTTTATCGCCGAAAACAGAAGGTCGCCCAGTTCGGCTTCCAGTTCCCGGTCGTCCGGTTTGCCGGCGGCTTCTTTTACTTCGTCTAATTCTTCCTCGACCTTAGCGAACACACCGGAGGCTTCCGTCCAGTCAAAGCCGCGTTTTGCCGCCTTTTTTTGTAGTTCAAAGGCGCGATCCAGCGGCGGCAGAGCGCGGGAAACTTCGTCCAGCACGGAATCTTTTGGGCTTCGGCCTTCCTGTTCCACTTTGATGCGCGCCCAGTTTTTCAAAACCTCGCCGCTATCAAGCGCTTTCGCCTCGCCAAAAACGTGAGGATGGCGGCGTATCAGTTTATCCGAAATTTCCTCCAGCACATCGGACAGCGAAAAAATACCCGCCTGTTCGTGCATATATGAAATCATTCCGGCAAGGAGAAACACATCGCCCAGTTCCTCCCGTATATGGCCGGCGTTTTCCTCGTCGATTGCTTCTACACATTCGTAGGTTTCTTCAATCAGGCTTCCGCGCAGCGAACGCGGGGTCTGTTCCAAATCCCACGGACAGCCGTCCGGCGCACGAAGCCGCTTGATTATATCAAAAAAACGCTCAAAACTTTTTATTGCGCTGCTCAATTTAAAAACTCCTTTATTTGCGGCATACACCCCCCCCTCCCCCTCAATAAAAAAAACAAGCAGCCGCGCTCTTTATGCGCCGTGCTGTTGTTTCGTAAAAGCGTAAAAATCTACCCGAACAAGGCAATCACAATGCAAGGGATGAATATCGCGGGGATTAGATTTGCCACTCGTATTTCTTTAATTTCAAGGAAATTAAAGCCTATCGCCGCCACAAGCAGACTGCCAACTGCGGACATTTCCCGCGTCATCTCGCTGTTAAGAAACGCGCTTGCGGATTTTGCCAGCAGCGTAATTCCGCCTTGATATATCAGTACGGGGATGGCGGAGAAGGCCACGCCTATTCCCATCGAAGCCCCGAATATGAGTGAAATTGAGCCGTCCAGTATGGATTTGGCGAACAGAATCTCGTGGTTTCCCAGCAAGCCGCTCTGCATTGAGCCGACAATTGCCATAGAGCCTGTGCAAAACAGTATGCTTGCCTGCACAAAGCCTTTGGAAAATCCGCCCCGCGCTGCGGGCGGTTTTTCCAAGTCGAATAATTTCTTCTCTGCCCAGCCGCCCAAGCGGTTCATCAGCGCGTCTATGTTGATGAGTTCTCCGGCCAATGCGCCTAAAACAAGGCTTATGATGAGCAGTAGCGGTCTCTGGTTATCCAGCGCGCCTTTCATTCCGATATAGATTATCGCCAGTCCTATTGCTTTTTTTAATATGTCTTCGAAGCGCGGCGGCACTCCGCGAATAAAAAAATTGCCCGCAAGGGCGCACACTACAATTACAGCCGCGTTTACGAGGGTTCCTGTCATACCATATCTATCTAACACGAAATCCGCTCGGGGTTTCAAGCCTTGCCTAGCAGGCGAGCCGCTTTATTCATTCACATCCGTATATATCTGATATTGACATATTCATTATGAACTTTCTGTTTTGAGACTCTGAACAAATCTTATTCAAGACAGAAAATATTTTATTGCGGCTTCATTTTATTACAGTGGACATGCCGCCGATGCTACAGCATAAGCCGGACGTTTTAAGATGTTTTTATTTCATTCTTTTTTTACAAATTTCGCTATAAATTTATTATTCGCTTCTATAATCTCTTCAGCAGGCATCATTTTAGAATTATACAGGAAATCATAATTTACGTCTTTCGGCTTAAAACGGTTCACGCCGTACGCAATACTGTTGGCCGGTACATTTTTTGTAACAATCGCCCCGGCAGAGATAACAGAATTTTCGCCTACTATTATCGGCCCCAAAACTTTTGCTCCATCAGCGATGATTACATTTTTGCAAATACTGACCCGGCAATATATATTCAGACATTTGAGGCATAGGCTATAGCGGGATCAAGAAAATATCGG
>JAIRSB010000072.1 GCA_031255655.1 Spirochaetaceae bacterium
CGCGTCACCGGAGGGCTTGGACGCTCACATCGCTACGATTAAAGCGCGCTTCAAACTGTAGGACATCTTTCCGCTTGTAGGGCGTGGCGGATTTTAGGGCTACTGGTGAATGGAGGAGAAAAAGGCTTCCAGACGCTCGCGGTCAAGCACAAAACCCTGCAAATTCGTCAACAATTTGATGATATTTGCCTTGTGAATATAGTAAGGCGTAGTGGATTGGCCGTCCGTAACGTAAGCTAAGGGCTTGCCGCGCTCGGCAAGAGCGGACAGTACGTTTCCCATCTGCTTAGTCTCGTCCAGTTTGGTAACAATGACTGCCCGGTAATTGAACGGCTCAAACTGACGCATTATTTCGATAATGCCCGACGTTTTCGTAGAAGCCGCGAAAGTAAGATAGACTTCCGCGTTCGCGCCGCACACCTCAAGCATTTTTTTCATACCCGCAAGTTCTACGGAAGCCTGCGGACTGCGGCCTATCGTGTCAACAAGTATTGTGTCAAAAGAATCTACACGAAGAGCCAATTCTTTTTTTAGCTCGTCCTCATCGTCAACCGCCATAAAATCGGCCTGTAAGCAAGCCGCCAACTCACCAAGCTGCTTGTCGGCGGCGATACGATAGCGGTCTATTGTAAAGAGGCTTACGCTCTGCTTCTCCTCGTTTTTGGCCGGATAGTACATGAAACCTGCCGCGAGTTTGCAGATAGTCGTGGTCTTGCCAACTCCGGTAGGGCCTATCAGCACGATAATGCGCGGACGCTTATACGGCCCGGAATCGGAATATATCTTGACGCGAGCGCCAATCCATTCCAGTGCCTTGTACTGAACCTCCGAGTAATCGTTCAAGGCTTCAATAGAAAACTCTCTGCGAACATAATCAATAATTTCCCGCTGAAAAGCCGGACTAAAATCATTTTGTTCAAGCGCGTCCCGAATTCTGACAATCGACTCATGCTCGTCCGCGGCGTTTTGACGGGGGGCAGTCAATTTCGAATCAATTTTATCGCCAAGCAGCTTGACCTGAGTTAGAATCGCCTGAAGATTAGGGTCTAGCCCGCGTACTTCGGCGGCGGCGGACAGCAGCTTTGCCTTTTCCTGCCGCTCCCGCTCGGTATTGTCCAAGTCCTGCGCTTTTTTGATGACGCTGGAAGCGTATTTTGACAAGTCCGGCTTCGGAGACGGCACGATTACAGAGGCTATGACATTTTCTTTCGCAAAAAAACCCAGAAAACCGCCGCTTTTAACCCATTTATGCTGAAAAATGTAAGCGCGGTCTCCATAGCGTTCGCGTGTTATTACCTGACATTCCGCAAGCGTCGGGGCTTGCACCGTATACGTTTCCATCATTCCTAATCCGGTAAACGCGAGGCCTCGTAAACGGCACGGGCCAGCGGCATACGCCGCCCCATCCCAAACGCGCGCGGCGAGACCTTGAGCACTGGCGGGGCCTGCCTGCGCTTGAACTCCGCGCGCGCCACCGTAGTGATTATCGAAGCCGCCAACGCCGCGTCTTTCCCCAACATCCCGATCTCGTACGCGCTCAGATTATTGAACAGATAGAGTTTTAGAATCTCGTCAAGTTCGTCATAAGGCGGTAAACTGTCCTCATCCTTTTGATTGGGGCGCAGTTCGGCAGACGGCGGTTTTTCAAGAATCGCTGTAGGTATTATCAGTTTGCCCTGTTCTACAAGGGATTTTTCGTTGATTCTTCTGCAAATGGCGAACACTTCTGTCTTAAAAAGGTCTCCTATCGGGGCTAACGCGCCGTTCATGTCGCCGTAAAGCGTGCAATAACCCATAGCCAGCTCGCTTTTATTGCCGGTAGCCAATAACAAAGACTGCCATTTATTGGAAAATGCCATCAAAAAACTGCCGCGTATACGTGCCTGTAAATTTTCTTCGGCTGTATCGAACGGTTTATTCTCAAAAAGCTCTTCCAGACTCGATAAAAACGCGGCGAACACTGGTTCCAGCGGCAAAGTTTCATAACGGCAGCCAAGATTTTCCGCCAATTCTGCCGCGTCATCCCGCGAACCGCGTGACGAAAAGCGGGAAGGCATACTTATCGCCGTTATATTTTCTTTCCTCGCCGCCTTAACTGCCAGATACGCAACAAGCGCCGAATCTATTCCACCCGAAAGCCCAAAATGAGCACGCTTAAAGCCGCATTTACGCATATATTCGCGTATTCCCATTACAAGCGCATCCTCAATGACATCAAGCTCGCCGGAAGTGGACGATTTTTGGACGGAGGCAGGCGGCGTCGCGCCGACAAGCGGTGCGGCGGGTTTTCCAAGCTCGACGGTTATTAAGTCCTCTGCGAACGCGGCTGCGCTTGTTAAACCCGCGTCCGCGTCCATGAAAAACGAGCGTCCGTCAAAGATGATAGAATCGTTCGCGCCCACAGCGTTCACATAGATGACGGGAATTTCGCCGCGCCGCGCTATTTTTCCGGCAAGCTCAAGACGGGCTTCGTGTTTTGCGGCATAGTACGGCGAGGCTGAAGGCACCGCCAGCAGGCTTATGCCGCGGTCAAGCAGTTGGCGCACCGGATCTTCGGCGTATTTCGTGCCGGGCGTTTCCGTATCACGCCAAACATCCTCGCATATAGCGATGCCGATGCGCTCGCCTTTGTAATCAAAGCGCAGCCAGCGTGTTGCCGGCTCGAAGTTACGTGCTTCGTCAAAAACATCGTAAGTGGGCAGCAATGTTTTTATCTGCTCAAAAACAAGTTCGCCGTCCAGTATTATACCAAAAGCGTTTACCAGCGACTTTCCCTGCGGGAAGGGGCTGCGGGCGACATAGCCTAGCCCGACAGCAATTCCGGCGGGCAGTTCCCGCTGCAACATCCGCAAGGAGCGGATGTTCATCTCGACAAAACAGTCTTGGTCAAGTAAGTCCATAGGGGGATAGCCGCATATCGCTAGTTCAGGGAATAACACAATATCCGCGCCTTCTTCGTCCCTCGCCTTTTCACTGAAAGCAAGTATCTTTTCGCGGTTGCCCGAAAAATCACCAATTGTAGAATTTATCTGGGCGGCGGATATACGCATGATTATGATTATATTTGAAGCGTATTTTTACATCAAGCACTGCACTGTTTCTGGTTTTACCGCGGTCTGCCGCCCCAAATACGGTGGTTAAAACCCAGAGTCTAAAATCTGGCAGCTAGAAGCCGGCGGCTAAAAGCCGTTGAAAAAATTGGATTTGATAGAGTTTACGGCGGAAATCTGAGAGCGTGAAAAAGTTTTATCGATTGCAATATCGTTCATCAGCGTTTTCAGTTTCTCTTCGATTTCCGTTTTATCGATAAGACAGATGACAAAGTAAGCGTACAAACTTGAATCGTCGTACAAGTCCGCCGACACCTCTTCCTGAGGAATATCCGGTTGATCCAACTGCCTATTGGAGGGAACGCGGCGGACAATAGCCCAAAGCCCGTTGTATTTTTGCACCCGCGCCCAACGCAGCGTAACTGTCCGCTTTATCATCGTTTCAAAAAAACTGCCGTACAGGTCATCTGGAATGGCAGAAATATTGCCGGTTAAACGATCATAGACGCGCAAAAAAACCAACTGCGGGAAATCGTGTTCA
>JAIRSB010000005.1 GCA_031255655.1 Spirochaetaceae bacterium
TTTTGCTCTGGATTTGTAGTTTTGGTTGGCAGCGCAAGTGGCTGCGGGCAGGCAAGTCCGTCGGGGAGTTTGGGCATCCTTGTACAAGGATGCCTTTTTTGTCCGCCGGCGGCTGGGCGGGGCGTCTGGAATGGGCGGCGATTTCCACCCCGTTTCCAAACCGCGGATTACACGGATGAACCGGATAACACGGATAAAATCAGTGTAGTATGCCGGTGTAACAGACTTATTTATGCCGGCATAACAGGTACTATTTATGCATACATAACAGGCCTATTTATGCAGGCGTAACAAGCTTATTTATGCCGGCATAAATAGGCTGTCATTTATCCAAGAGTTTATCAAAAACGATTTTGCGGACAGGCGAGTAGGCGTCATTTATTTTACGTAAGGTTTCCAGAAAAGAAGCACGGCAGCCGCGCACATCATCTCCAGCAGCCGACGCCAGATTATCAATCTTTCTCATGTCTTCAGCAATTTCAAACAGCGCGCCGGAATCCTCCCGCGCCCGTCGAGCGACCTCTTCAACCTGCCGGCTTTCCGTGCCGTATACACCGGCAACGCGGCTTATAAGAGCTTCAAGCGCAATACCCGCACCGTCCGTGAAAACAGAGGCGTCGTTGTAAAGAAACCATTCGTTAATCGCGCCGGAAACACTTTTCCCGTCAAAGTCCAGTTTCGCAATATCCGGCGCGCGTTCACCACCTTCGCGCCGCCTCGTCTCAAACTCCGCGTAAAGTTTTGTCCATAGTATTTCAAGCTTCTTTAGATAAGACTTTTGCAGCGTCTCGTTAAACGAATTAGAGCCAAGCCCCACAAGCCCAAAAACCATGTTCAGCATAAATCGTCCGTGACGGCTTACGGAAAGCCCCATGCACAAAAATGAAAGCGTTACACGGTACAAATAATAAATTGTCCTGCCCGTTATAAAGTTGTAAACGTAACCAGTGTCGTTTTCGTATATATTGTTGTAAATCTGATTATTAATATCGAGCGAGTTTTGACCGTCAAACGCAGCTTGTTCAAACAACGCCGCCCACATCGCCTTCAAACCTTCGCGCAGACGCGACTTGGTTTCAGCATCTATTTGGGCGTAAACGTAGGTTTGTACATCATCCGAGCGGGCACTTTCGTCCTGCAAAAATTCATCAAGAAAAGCGCGGTTATTTTCGTAGCGCAGATTCACGATGCAAAACCTGTTTAATATAGGCGCCATAATGTTAAAAACAAAAGGCACATTCTGCTTGTAGTTAGCCGCCGACACAATAAGCGTCGAATCCGGCAGACTCTTTCCGTGCCCTATAGTCCTTTCAAAAACGAGCTGCAACATCGCGCCCTGCACATTCTCTTGAACAGTGCTAAGCTCGTCAAGGAACAACAATGAAGGAATGTTCTGCTTTTCGTGTAAAATGATGTCGCGGTACCAGTACGGCTCAAGCAGTTCGAGGCGGCTTTCATTTGAAAGCTTATCCTCCACACGAGCTTGAAAGCCCAAAATCTCTTCCTGTGTAAAACGCGAACCTATAAGGGTTTCCATGTGATAGCCATTCCGCGCCGCCCAGTTGCCTACCATAGTTGACTTAGCAATACCGGGATTGGCCATGAATAAAACCGGAACACCACTGTGAGCCGAAACACCTATGGCAAGCTCCACCGTATCCCGAATTGTATTTACGCCCATATCCTACTCCAACGCGGAACACTGCTAAACACCCTCCGCCGCCGGAGGGCGGCGGAGAAACAGGAACGCGGAGCTTGCCCCCGCGTTCCCAACCGGAATCAGGCGCAAGCAGAACTTTCTAGCAGGTGAAAAACCTTTTGCGGGCAAGCCTCGACACAAGTCCCGCAGGAATTGCATTTGCCATAATCTATGACAGGAAGACCATTTTCCAGCGCAAGAGCCTGCGACGGACATTTCTTCACACAGACACCGCATTTTATGCAGCCCGCCTTACACGTCTTTTTGACCATAGGCTTTATCGTGTTGCGATTATTACACAAAGCGAACACACCCTTTTGCCCCTTAGAAACCAAACGGATCAGCCCTTGCGGACATTCGCTCACACACATCTTGCAGCCCTTGCACTTATCGTCATCTATCACAGGAATACCGTTCGCACCCATGCTAAGAGCATCGAATTTGCAGACCTTCACACAGTCGCCAAACCCCATACAGCCCCACGCACAGAGCTTAGTGCCGCCAGAGCCGATTTTCGCGCCGCGACAGTTCTGAAACCCCGTGTATATACCCTTTAGCGGCGCAGTTGCCCTGTCGCCCTGACAAGCCGCGACAGCCACAACCGGTTTTATATCCGCGGTTTCCCCCATAAGCTCCGCACGCTTCTTGGAAGATTCGGCGTCCGAGACAGTACACCTATCGGGAGCGGCTTCGTGAGCCGCAACTGCGGCAGCGAAACCGTCGCAGCCAGCAAAACCGCACGCGCCGCAGTTCGCGCCCGGCAGCGTCTCGCGGATAAGACCAATAAACACATCAGTCTTGACATTAAACACCTTGCGGAAAATGCCAAGCAGTATACCCAAAACAAGAGCAAGCGCGGCAGCAAAAATAGCCGTAACTAAAATTATGTTCATATAATCCTCACTTTACCAGGCCGGAAAAACCCATGAACGCCATAGACATCAACGCCGCCGCCGTAAAAAGTATCGGCGTCCCTTTCAGAAAATCAGGAATGGGACTAGTGCGTATACGCTTCCGCAATCCCGCGAGAAGAAGCAGCGCCAACAGAAAACCAAGCGCGACACCCACAGCATAAACAAGCGATTCCAGATAGTTGTATCCGAAAGAAATAGCATTAAACGTCGCACCCAGTATCGCGCAGTTCGTCGTGATGAGAGCCAGATATATACCCATCGAGCTGTACAAACCCGGCATCATCTTTTTCAAAAAGAATTCAACAAGCTGAACAAGAGACGCTATAACAAGAATAAACGCCAACGTCTGTAGAAACACCATGTTCAGCGGCTTTAAGATGTACATGTATATAGGCCATGTTACCGCCGTTGCTATCACAGTAACAAAAGTTACCGCCGCACCCATACCGACCGCCTTGTCCTCATCACTCGACATACCGATGAACGGACAGAGCGCGAGAAAACTCATTAAGACGATATTGTCAATTAAAAACGCCTTGATAAAAACACTAAATAAGTCCATTTAACAGCACCCCTCTTTGTTCCGGTTTACGGACGTTTTGCTTTTGAGCTGCTTTATGAACAGCCCCAGACTAATGAAAAGACTGAACACAAAGAAACCACCCGGCGGCAAAGTAAAAAACAGAATAGGCTGATAACCTTCACCCAAAACAGGAATATCAAGTATAGAACCGTTACCCAGAAGCTCCCGTACCAAAGATATACCCGCCAGCACCCATGTATACCCCAGCCCCATACCAAGCCCGTCCGCAACGGAATATACCACCGGCTGCTTCGAAGCGAAAGCCTCCACACGCCCCATGATGATACAGTTCACAACAATAAGAGGTATGAACACACCCATCGCTTTGGACAAAGCCGGAAAATAGGCTTGCAGCACATAGTCGATTATCGTAGTGAACGCGGCAATTACAATGATAAATACCGGTATCCTGACAGAAGACGGTATCAATTTCTTAAACAAACTAATTACAAGCTCCGACATAACAAGGACGAAAGTCATAGAAAGCCCCATCCCAATACCGTTTGCGACACCCGTCGTTACAGCAAGAGAAGAACAAAGCCCTATCATCAGAATTAACAGCGGATTTTCGTTGACAAGCCCGTTAACAAATATTTGCCCTATCTTTTTCAATTTGCGCCTCCATTGACAACAAGCCATTCGGCCCCAGCCTGCGCCGCAGTCTTAACAATCAAAGAAACCGCGCGACTTGTTATCGTTGACGCGGTTATCGCGTCAACATCGCCGCCATCTTTCTTAACCGCAATATTCCCCCACGCCTTCATGCCGGCAAACTGCCCATAGAAAGTAATCTTTTCAGCCTTATTGACATAGTAGCTGTCCTTCGCGGCATTCGCGCCAAGCCCCGGCGTATCCGATATTTGCAGTATCTTTACACCAGTAATAGTCCCCGAATTATCCACACCAACAAGAGCAGTAATATCAGACTGAAAACCCGCACTAGTGGCAGTTACCGCAATACCGGACACCTGCCCATCCTGTTTAACCTCGTATGAATCGCTTATAGCAACCTTGCCGTCCGCCGCAGGAAGCTGTGCTTCTATCTTCAGAAAATCATCACCATTGGGAAACAACCCTTTAAGCGCGTCCTCCGTATCCTTTTGATTACGTTCGGCAATCGTCTTTGACGTTGAATCATACACGACAGCAAGCCCCGCGCAGGCCACAGCCGCGAAAAGGACAAGAGCTATCGTCATCTTTATCGTATCTTTCATTTACCCGCCCCCTTTACCGGCGCGACATAACCGTATTTCTTGTGCAGCAAACGATTTAGAAAAGGCGTCGCCATATTCATGATGAGAATACCGTAAGAAGCACCCTCCGGGTAATTGCCAAATTTCCTTATTAACACGGCAAGCAGCCCCGCTCCAACACCGAATATCAACTTTCCGTACTCACTCACCGGCGCACTCGTATAATCCGTAGCCATGAATACCGCCCCGAAAACCACACCCCCGCTTAAAACAGAGAAAACCGGATCCATACCGAACGCCCATGACGCGACAAACGTCGTCGCAATCAAGGCAGCCGGAGCGCGCCAGTCTATCACCTTGGTAACAAGCAGGAATACACCCCCTGCCAGTATAAGCAGTATCGAAGTTTCACCTATGCACCCCGCACGGTTTCCAAGAAAGAGCTCCTTTAACATCTCGCCATAAGACGAGACACCCATACTCGATTCCACCGCACCTAAACCACCACTCTCTTTCAATAAGCCCAGCGGACTAGCCGTCGTCGCGCCATCCACTATGTTGCCGCCAGTGAACTGATAGAACGGCGTCCGTATACCAGAAGGCTTAAGCCACGTCGTCATCGCGGCAGGGAAACTCATCAACAAGAAAGCGCGCCCCGCCAGCGCGGGATTAAAGACATTCGCGCCAAGCCCGCCGAAAAACTCTTTCGCGACAACAATAGCGAATATCGCACCAAGCGCAGTCATCCAAAGCGGCGTTGCCGGCGGCAACACAAGCGCCAACAAGAGACCAGTCAACGCCGCCGAACAGTCCTTTACGCGGATTTCCCGCTTAGTAATCCGGCGGAACAAACATTCACCCGCCATTGCCGCCGCCACCGAGACCGCCACATTAAGAAGCGCACTAACACCGAATATCACGATACCCCAGACCGTAACCGGAAGCAGCGCTATTATTACACGACTCATTATCTTTGACACATCGTCCGCCGCCGCTATATGCGGACTCGACTGTAAATACAGTAGCTTTGCCGTCTGATTTTCGTTTTCTGCCATATTTACCCCCTATGCCTTAGCCTTCGCGGCAGCTTCGGCCTTAGCCTTAGCTTGCGCAGCTTTTTCAGCCAAATAGTTGCGCAGCTTGAACTTTCCCGTCCGAAAACGCTGAACAAGACGTATACGGGCAGGACAGTTGAACGTGCACGACCCGCACTCTATACAGTCCATCAAGCCGATTTTCTGCGCCTCCTCCAAATCACCCGCTTCCAGCGCGTTGTTCATCAACACCGGAAAGAGACGAACACTACAATTACTTATGCAGCGCCCGCAGCGTATACAGTATTGCTCAGGCTCTATGTAAGTCTCTTCCAAAGTCAGGAAGTTTACGCCGGAAGTATTCTTTTGTACCGGAATACCCGCGTGCGGTACAGCAGTCCCCATCATAGGACCGCCGAATATGATTTTGGCCAATTTATCGTACTGAATATTGAAGTATTCCGGCGGCAAATCGGACAGCATAGTCCCTATAGGCGCGACAATATTTCGAGGAGTGCCGCACGCACCGCCGGAAACCGTAAGCCCGCGTTTGATTAACGGCCGCCCTATAGTAAAAGCCTCGCCAATAGCCAGCAAAGTCCCCACATTCTGTACAATACAGCCCGCCGCGGACGGAAGCGCACCGGAAGGCACCTCCCTGCCCGTGAGAGCCGTTATCAGCAGCTTTTCGCCGCCCTGCGGATACAAGGTCTTACAGAGCCTAACCGTTATGCTGCCAGGATAAGCACCATCCGCGATGGCCTTTTCCACCTTAGGCACAAGAAATTCCTTGTTGTCCTCCATGCCGAAGACAGCCTCTTTCACACCAGTTATCTTCATTAAAATCGCTATACCTCTGATGATAGTGTCGATTTTCGCACTTATAGCAGCTTCGTCAGTAGTCAGATAACCTTCGCACTCCGCGCCGTCCGCAATTATGTAATCAATTTTGGAGCCGGGCGGCGGATTCAATTTCACATGAACAGGGAAACCCGCGCCGCCCATCCCGACTATTCCGGCGTCCCGGATACGCTTCAGGGCATCCTCTTTGGAACAGCTAAACGGGTCGAGCGGCTCCATGAAAGCGTCGCCGGAAACCGACGAGTCAGCCTCAATTATGACACATGGACCCTCGGAGTTATTGGACTGCGTCCGCGCCTCGATTTTTTTCACTATACCGGCGATTGACGCATGAACCGGAACCGTCATAGGACCAGGCGCCGCGCCTTCCGCGATCACCTGCCCTCTTTTTACCTCGTCGCCCACCGCCACGATTGCTTTGTTGGGCGCACCTAAGTGCTGATTGATGGGAATTACCACTTGTTTTGGTGTTGGAACAAGTTCAGCCGGCTTCCCGGTGGTACGATCCTTCCTTTCAGGGATATGGACACCACGCTTAAAAGTGCATTTGTTTGCCATTCACGGCCTCGTAAATTTTAGATTTTTCTCAGTCTACACTCAAACCGCGCGCGCCGTCAAGAAAAATGGCTTTACCCGGGATGACGTCATTGCGCAAGCTGCGCCGCAATCCGCCGGAGGGAAGTCCGGCAGCCCCGTCATTGCGAGCCGTAGGCGAAGCAATCCAGCACTGGGTAGACTGTTGCCACTGTGCTGGATTGCTTCGCTTCGCTCGCAATGACGGGGGTGTTATGGGGTGTGCGGGACACACCGCGTAGGTTAGAGCAACTCTAACGCATGGGTTAGAGAGCCTCTAACGCGGCGACTGGTCGACTGTCAATGACTTGTCAAAAGTAAAAGTGTGCGGGGTTTTGAGGGGCTTTCCCGATGTATACTGCGTTGCCACCTTTACATGATAGGCGCCTGCCGCGAGGGGCGGGACTAGGACTATCAGTTCTGAGGGGTGGTTTACTACGATGTCGGAGGGGGCGACTTTGACCGGCGCGCCGTCCGCCACAGGCACGAAGTAGAGACCGGCTTCGGGACTGTCGCCGCCTATCTTCAGCTTCGAGCCGGATATCCTTATGTCCCGCCCGGGCGTCAGCTTGTTGTTGAGCGTGCCGCTCTTTATGTCGGTAA
>JAIRSB010000142.1 GCA_031255655.1 Spirochaetaceae bacterium
GACTATTTGAGGATAGGGGCAGTTGTTACCTATCTTGAATCCGGCAAGCTGACGGAGGAGCAAAACGTAACTATGCCATGGGTATATGTACGCAGCGAAAAGCAAAAAAAGGCGGACATGGGAAAGGGACGCGAGGGCTGGTGCTTCTCTCATTACTTACAAATGTTGGAAAACTAAAAGCCACGGCGGGGTGTACGCGCCCCGTCATTGCGAGCTATTCGTGTAATCTGTGGTTAAACCACGAGACGGAGTGATGTATCCCCCCCCCCCCCCACCGGAGAGTTTTTTGTTTTTTTTAATGGGGGGGGGGGGGGATGTTTCTATCAGCTCACTATGCCTTCAAGATTTTTGTTACATTCGTCAATGTCAAACGCGGCGGGGTTAAAATTTCTGCCAAGCTCGTTCCGTGCGGTTTCTTTTTCCGATTCATCGCTTATTTCTAGAGCGGATATAAAACGCCTAAACCGCAGCGGCCCTTCGACCCGTTCAGGAGGCGGCGAATTCTCTCCGGCAACGCAAAGCGGTCTTTTTATATTCGTGTCGGTGCAGGGCGAGAAAATTATTTTCACCGTCCAGCGCGCGCCATACTCATAATTTAATTCATTAAGATAATTATCCGCCAGCTCTTTAAGACTCACATTTTCTTTTAACTTTTCTCCACCGTCAAGAAAATCGCTTTCGCTTATATAATCAAGCGTGAATTTATGCGGCTGCGAACCGCTCCAATTAAAGACCTTCAAAATGACACGGTGTAGGTCGCTCAGGCTGAAAGACTGCGGAAGCAGCAAACGCCGCCAAACATCCGTGCCGCCTATGCTTATCTGCGCCGTGCGCCACGCGCGGCGGTTATCGTAACCGTCTTTGACTAGAGTAAGATTCGTCCGGCGGAATGTGTCGCGGGACTTATCTATCATTTCTTTTATTTCTTCATAAATATCTACCATGTCGTCAATCGAATTATCTATGGCAAGTAATTCCACTTCAGAGGGTTCCTCTTCAACGTCAATATCTTCAAGAATGCCGGAGGTATAATTCTGTATTTGCGACAACACAATAAATGTATGTTTAGGAAGTATAGAATGGTCAATTTCTTTTTGCCGCAGGTGAAAAGAAATATCTATTACCGCGCTGTGTAGTTCGCATACTTCCTGACGAACAGGGCCTACTTTTTGGTCAGTGAACACGGAATAAACATCCTGAAATTCTTTCAGCGTATCGGCAATGTAAGCTGCTAAAAAGTCTGCGTCCCAGTTACTTATGCCGCAAGAGGGGGGGACTATGCGCTCTAAAATGCGGCTTACTGCGGCATCTTTGCGGTAAATCGCGTCTCGTATATAAGATTGCACGACATATTCCGAGATAGGGATGTTATGTTGAAACAAAATACGTTCAACGGGTGTTTCATCGCTCTGCGTTTTTATCCCGCGCAGCGAGCGGTAATCCGGTATTTCCTTTCCCGCGTACCAAAACCGCGATTCTAATCCGAAAGGCGCTATCGAAAACTTGTCGGTCTTTTCGTACAGAAAGCGTTCAAGGGAGTAAGCCGGAACATCCATCATGCGTTTGCCGCCGTAAAAGTATGCCCACGCGATTTGTTCGTCCGTTGTAACGCCCGGCCCTAAGTTTTTGAACGATAGGGCAAACGAGTTTTCCGCAAGTTCCATCCACTCGTTAAGGCTGGCGCGCTCCCAACTGCCCGCCGCGATAGGCTCCAAGTTAAAAACGCAGGTCTTCCAATCCGCGATTGTAACAACAAAACTGTCTCCGGGCACGAAAGATTCCTCGCGGTATATATGGCGCATATCAAAGGCTTTAATAGATACTTCGCAAGGTTCCTCAAATGGGTCCATGCTGTAGGCAAGTTCGTTTTCCGGATTCTCCTGCGCTATGTACTGCGGTGCGTATTCTTCTCCGTAAATCGAGAAAAAGGGATAGAATTCTTCCGGCAAACCTTCTATCGAAGAGGCCTCAATGTCGCTGCCCTTCCAAAGAAACTTGTACTCCTGCGGCGGAATTGCCGGATTCGCAAATGGAACGCAGCGGTGTCCGGGTATAAGAACGCCGTTCAGCAATTCCATGCGAGACGGCGTTATGACAAAACGCGCTCCGCCAAAGAGTCCCCGCCGGGAAAGCCATTTATTCTCTTCGATCGGGAACGCGGCGCGCCGAACATTAAACAAGTTAGCTATCTCGGCCTGCAAGCGTCCAAAACGCCTTGAGTCTTTTTCTTTAACGCGGACTTTTCGCGTTACATCTTTAAGCGTGAATGCTTCCTGCGTTTCATCAAGAAACGAATACAGCGCTTCTTCCTGTCCGGGGGTCATGGCATTACTATATGATAGAACGGCATTTTTTACAACTAATTATTTACGGGATTTTAAGATTTATGCTGCCGCGTCCGCCGCCTGCGGACTTTATCTTTAGAATTGGAACTTAAACCTCTTGGCAAAGCGCGAATAACAAAGCTATCATAATGTAATAAAAAGTATGCGATATGTCTTGGTGACATTGTCAAGTATGTATCGAAAGGAGCTAACTATTATGCGCGGAATATGCGTTTTTCTTGTAGGCGCGCTGCTATGCGGCGTTCTGTACGCTCAATCCGATGAAGCGGAGCAAACTCTGTCTATCGAGGTTATATCGGACGAAGATCCGGGGAGCGAACCAGTTGCTGACGGCACAGCCGCAGACGAACTGGCTGCGGAAGAAGCCTCCGAAGCAGCGGACGAATTAGCGGTAGAAGAAACCGCAGAAGCCGTTGATGAACTGGCAGTGGAGGAGGCCGTCGAAACTGCCGATGAGTTAGCGGTGGAAGAAGCCGCTGATGAACTGGCAGTAGAGGAAACCGTGGACGAAAGCGCCGGAGAAATTAGCGAGTTGGCCGCGGAGTATCGCGTAAGTGAAGCCTTTACACGGCTGACATGGGCGAAAAGAGCGGATGCGCCCAAATGGTACCCGGAAAAGTTTGCCCAAGCTGACAAGAATTATAACGCGGCTGTTGCCGCGCGCGATGCCGGAGACTGGAACACGGCCTATGAGACCGCTTCTCAAGCGATCTCGGCTCTTTCCCAAGTTGTCGCACCGCCTGATTCTGAAATGCCGCAAAATCCGGCGCAATATGTCATCCGGCCTTGGGACGAATTCGGAAATTGCTTTTGGAACATTGCTGAATTCTTTTATGGCAATCCGCGTCAATGGCCTGTCATTTACCGGGCAAACAGGGATAAACTGCCCGACAGCAACAACCCCAACTTAGTAGAAGTCGGAACATTACTCGATATTCCGTCAATTGGCGGAGAAATCCGCTCCGGTGTATGGGATTCCGGTCGGCCTTTTAGCGAATAATGCGCCCAAAAAAGAAAGGCTTGCCATCCGGCAAGCCTTTCATATAGCGCACTGCGCATTTAGCAGGGACAGGACTCGAACCTGCGACCTCCGGGTTATGAGCCCGATGAGCTGCCAACTGCTCTACCCTGCGTTGATAACTACATAATACACATTTTATTATTTTGTTGCAAGAGGCGGACTCTGAAAAAGCCGGCTTAATTGCCACTCCATCAACAAGTAAACATACGGCGAACCTGAAATGGCAGCAGCGCGTTTATCCGCGAATGAAGGCCCGATTGTTACAACGCGGCGGGAGCCGTCGTTTATCTCCAAAACAAGCCTGCCAGCGGGCGAAGTCGTAAACGCCTCATCATTCGCGCTAAAAGCCGAAGCAAAATCGTTAGCTTCACAATCGAGAATTCCACGTATGTAAGCCTCCACGGAACGGGTATCCGCCTCCTCGCCTGAGCCCTCGATTTTCCAGCCGCCCTCTTCGCGTACCAGCGTATATGCCTCCAGCGAGTAATCGGTGGGCATATCCTCGCCGTCCGGCGCGACGCTTAGGATTTCTGGAGGCGGCGGCAGAGCTATAACACGCTGCACTGAACTTAACGTTAGACCTTCCGCGTCATGTTCGGGGAACAGGCGTAAATCGTACCAGCTTTGTCTGCTCCCAAAAAACGATGAAAAAACATCGCTTCCTGAGCGTATTTCTTTACTGTCTGAAAGTCGTATATAGACATCCTTCAACGTTACGTCCGAAGCGCCCACAAGCAAATCGAGCAATGGGCTGTCATTTTCTCCGCTTATCACAATACGTTGAGCCTCTCCAGCGGTGAGCAGCAGTTTTTCCTGAGCGGCCTCCGACCTTGAGCGGATAGGGTAGGGGGCTCGCTGTGAAAGCGCGTCAAGCATATCGTTCACTTTCGTTTGACGAGCGGGATACAACGAATCTTCAAAGTTGACAAACCACCGGCCATTCTTGCGAATCAATTCTACTTTTTCCTCTCCGGAAAGCTCAATCCGCTGCGCCGCATCTTTGGCACCCGGGGCCAACGCTGCCCAAAACGAGCCGCGCGCGGCGGAAATCTCAGGATTAAATATAAACGTAAGTACATACGCCAGCAGAAGCGCCCCGCAGAGCACCGAAAGAACAAAGATTTTATTTTTACATATCGATACCATAATGTTTAACATAATAACGCGAGAAAAAATAATCGGTCAATAATCTGGACGGGACGACGGCAATGCAACAGCACAGGACACGGACTAAAAGTCTGAAATTTTTCAAATTGGGCACACCCGCACTAATGCGGCACAAAATATTTTTAAGATATTGACAATAGATGGTCTGCTGGAACGGCCTTTCCAAACGCAGCGGCAAACGCTTTTTTTAGAAAACCGTCGTACGCGATAAATTGAAAAGCCAACGAAACAAGCGTCATGATTACTATCGACTTCGGCACAAACACATCAAATCTGCCGCCAAAATATAGCGTGCCCGCAGCAAAAAAAGCCGCCGTCAAAACCAAAGTCAGGATAAGGGTTTTCATAGTTCTTCCAAAAGATGATCAATTGTCCCAGGCAAAACCTCCCCGCAAGCAACGTTTTCTTTCGACCCACTCCGTTTTTGTGACCACAGATGACACGGGTGAAATGGATAGCGCGATGAAGCCTCCGTCATTGCGAGAGGAGAAGTCCCGAAGCAATCCATGACATTGGCAACCGCTTTGATAGATTGCTTTGCCCTAACAGGCGCTCGCAATGACGAGAAGGCGCCATCTGTGCCCATCCGTGTAATCTGCGGTTAAAAAACAACTGATATAGAAATCTTCACCGCTCCGACTTTTCTTTTTCCACGTCTTGCCATATACTCTAAGCATGAAAGTACGGCAGATAGACGAGTTTTTACACAGCCTTCTGAGACTAGACGACTTCGAGAGTGCGGATAACTCCCTAAACGGTATACAATGCGACAATGACGGCGCGGATATACAAAAAATCGCCTTTGCCGTAGACGCTTCGCTCGAAACATTCAAGCAGGCAGCGCGGCGCGGCGCGGGAATGCTTTTTGTTCATCACGGACTTTTCTGGGGAAATCCGCAGCGAATCGAC
>JAIRSB010000197.1 GCA_031255655.1 Spirochaetaceae bacterium
AAAAATAAGCCGGACGCGGATTTCATCAAACTGACAGCCGCATGCACACCGCTTGAAAAGCGCGGGAAAATTGTAATAAGATAAACAGCCCGCTGTTGAATGGATGAACAAAATGTTACGCGCTAAACCACGGCGGCGCGCCGGACTTCTAATGAAAACCGGCATTCAATTACAGGGAATTACGCCAAAATATGCCGGAATTAAGCGTCAAAAAAGACTGGAGAAGCCGGGCGGCTGCGCATTATTCCAAGCTATACCGCCAGCTTGCGCCGCCGGAAGTCGAGTCCCGTTGCAAACTGTCGTTTGAAGGCGGCGCGTTTTCACTGCGTTTGATGGGCGAGGACTGCCGCGCCGAGTTTCCCGACTTCGTATTGCGCCGCGCCGGAGAACCTGTCCGCGACGAGGGCGCACGCGTTCTAATACTCCGCTATCTTTGCGCCGGGCGCATGACGCCCTCTTCGGGCAAGCAGCTTTCATACAACGATATTCCTTGGGGCAGTCTGTATTACAGCAGCTTTGACGGGCGCTGCCTTAAACGCATAGAACGGCTTTTCGGCGCGGATACACGGGGATTTTCCAGAATTTTCGAGGAAAACAAGAAGCTGAAGGCGGAAAAACTCGCCGGTAAAGACTGCGCTTGGCGTTTCGAGTTTTTGAACGGTTTATTCATGAGCGTGATAATCTGGGAAGGCGACGAAGACTTTCCGTCAAAAGCGCAGGTACTCTTTGATGACAATTTCCCGGCTGCTTTTAGTGCGGAGGATACCGCCGCCGCCTGCGATATTTGCGTCTCGCGTCTAAAAGAAATGAAAGACAGGCATGAGTAACAATACGGACTTAAAAAAGACCGCGGCTTTCACCGGCGGGGGCACTGGCGGGCATATATATCCCGGGCTCGCGGTCGCCGCGGCGCTTAAAGGCGCCTGCGGTATTGTTTGGATTGGCTCCAGCGGCAAAATAGACCGCGCTATTGTCGGAGCTGCCGGAATAAAGTTTGAGCAAATAAGCGGCGGGAAGCTCCGGCGTTATTTTTCATTCCAAAATTTTATCGATGTTTTCAAAATAATCGCGGGCTTTTTCGCCTCTCTCTTTATCCTAAAAAGATATAAACCCGCACTGCTTTTTTCAAAGGGCGGCTTTGTCAGCGTACCGCCTGTCGCGGCGGCTTTCGTGCTCGGCATACCGGTATTCACGCACGAATCGGATTTTAGCCCGGGTCTTGCTACAAAAATCAACTCTCTCTTCGCTAAAAAAATTTTCGTCTCTTACGAAGAAACCGCCGCCTTTTTTAGCAAAAGGCTTTCGGGAAAGATAATAGTGAGCGGCAATCCGGTGCGGCAGTCTTTTTACAGCGCGAACCCAGAAAAAGGCCGCGCCTTCTTGAACATTCCGGCGGGCGAAAAAATACTTCTGGTTTTGGGCGGAAGTCTGGGCGCGG
Source organism: Spirochaetaceae bacterium (assembly GCA_031255655.1). Classification (GTDB taxonomy): domain Bacteria; phylum Spirochaetota; class Spirochaetia; order Treponematales; family Breznakiellaceae; genus JAIRMY01. Next base: position 1,439 of record JAIRSB010000197.1, read on the forward strand.
CGGAGTTAAACAATCTGGTAGAAAATTGTATTAAAGAGCTTACCAAAAACTTTTTTGTCGTTCATCAAACCGGCGGCGGCTGCAAATCGCAATTGCAGGCGGCGCGTTACATAAGGCTGCCGTACATCAATGACGAGATGCCGGACATACTGGCTTCCGCCACGCTGGTGATGGGGAGGGCGGGGGCGGGGACTGTCTGGGAGTGCGCCGCCGCCGGACGGCCTATGCTGCTTATCCCGTTGAGCGGCGCGGCGACGCGGGGCGATCAGGTCGAAAACGCCCGTTTCTTCACGGAAAAAGGCGCCGCCCTTACGCTGATTCATCCTGACGGGGCGGAATTGCTGAACGCGCTGGACAGTCTGCTGGACAGCCCCGAAAAGCTCTCTGGTATGGCCGCGGCGGCGGCGCGGATAGGGGAGAGGCGGGGGACTTCTATTATAGCGGAGCGTATCACCGCGCAAATTCAGGGGAATTAGGGGTCTATGCTGTACGCGCCTGTTGACATTGTTTTCGCGCTGCTAATTCTGATAATAGCGATACGCGCCGCGCTGAAGGGTTTCGTGGAAGAAGTTTTAGGCGCGGCGTGGCTGATTCTCGGCGTTGTTTTCGCGTTTAATTTTTATCCCAAGGGCGCTGAACTTTTACGCGCCAGCGTTTTGCCGGCGGACATAAAAATACTGCCAGAAATTTTGGCTTTTACGATGCTCTTTTTGATTGTTTTTATCAGTATAATAATCATCACGTTCATAATAAAAGATATTCTCGCAAGGATACAGCTTGGCGGGGTAGACCATTTCCTCGGCGCGTTGTTTGGCATTCTGGAGGGCTTGTTTGCGGCGGCGCTTATCATATTTATCATCAATGTTCAGCCGCTTTTTGACAAAAACGCGGTTCTAAGGGGCAGCGTCTTTAATCGAATTTTATCCGGCAACGTTAAGACGGCGCAGGATATTTTGTTCACAAAGCAAAGGGACGAGTCGTCATCCCTTCGGGATGACGACTCGTCCCGAAAGGATGGCGCGTCATCGCGAAGTAATGGCGCATCATCGCAAAGAGATGATGCCCCTTCCGCTCAGGCGGAGGGGAGAAGCACGGAGAATAGATAATTGTTTGAAAATATAATCGGGCAGCCTGTTACCGCCCGTCTACAGTCCGACATAGCTAATAACGTGCTCGCGCCCGCTATGCTTTTCGCCGGCGCACCCGCCTCCGGCAAAGGGACGGCGGCTCTCGAAATGGGGCGGGCTTTTTCCTGCGAAACCGAAGGCGCTCCTTGGAACTGCTGCTGCCGCGGTTGTCTGCATCACCGCTCTCTTTCGCATGACGACATGATTGTGATGGGGCCGCGTCTTTTTTCCGCGGAAATCGCTGCGGCACGCGCCGCCTTTCTGCGTGATACTTCCTCGTCAAGCTCAAAGACGCTGTTTACCCGCGCCGTCCGCAAGTTACTGCTGCGTTTTTCCCCTATAATCTGGACGGACGACGCGAAAATCTCAAAGTTAAACGGCATTTTGGAAGCCGTAAGCGAGGCGATGGAGGAGTTTAACTTGCCGCGCGGCGAAGTTAAGGCCGAAAAGACGGTGAAGTTGTGCGACAACATCGTGAAGCACACGTCCAAGCTGGAGGCGGAGGGTATAACGGACACGATACCGGTTTCGCACATACGCAACGCCGCCTACTGGCTGCGTATCGCGCCTTCCGGCAGGCGCAAACTGCTGGTTATAGAAAACGCCGACCGTATGCAGGACGCGGCGCGTAACTCTTTGTTAAAAATCTTGGAGGAGCCGCCGGGCGACTGCGCGATAATTTTTTGTTCGTCAAAGCCGGAAATTCTGCTGCCGACTATTCTTTCGCGTCTGCGTCCGTACGCCTTCGTCAAGCGCGGCGAGGAGGCGGATGAAGAGGTGGTGCGGCGGGTTTTCAAAGACGGGAAAGACGCTATCCCGCCGCATGACAAGACTGAAAGCGGGATAACCGCCTATCTTGATACGTTTTTGCCTGTTCCAAAGACTGTTCTTTATCCGGTTTCTGCGTTGTTTTGGGCTTCGATAGCGTACGGGGTTACTATGGTTTTGCGGAAAAAAGGTGTGCCGGACGCGGAGCTGCCGCCTGCTCTGATGGCGGTGGGGAAGTATTGCGCCGCTATCTCGGAAGAGGTGGGGCTTGGCAAGGCTTGCACGAGTGTGAAGGGGCTTTGCACGACGGTGTTGGACGCGGCGGACGGCTTTAGCAGCCGCGGCGCGTTCAGTGTGTTTCTGGGGATGCTTTGCGCCACCCTGTCCGAAGCGCTGCTCACAATTCAGGCGGAGCCGGTATGCGCCGCGTTAAGGCGCGTCCTTCTGAAGCACGCGGGCGGGGCGCGGACGGCGGTTGACGTTTTTAATCAGAGTCCGCCATTGGCGCTTGAACATTTTGCCGGACTTTTAATCGAGGAGGTGGCTGCTTTATGGTAACCTTTATTCACAATGCCCTAAAAAAATTTGACAAGCTGACGCACGAGCAGCTTTACGAGATACTAAACTCCGCCGCGAACGAACTGGAAACGTTCCGCGAAGTGCTAGCTTCGGTGATTAAAGGCATTCTTGTCTGCGATAAACGCCACACCTTGATTTTGACAAATCCGCACGCCGAGCGTCTGCTGCAAATCCCCGCTTGGATGGAAGGCGCGGATGTGGTTTGGGCGTTGATTTCTAACAGGGAAATGAGTGTTTTTTTGCAGGAAACGCTGAACATGGGCTACCGCGTCGACGACAAAGAATTCTTTACCGAAGAGAAGGGGGTGCGGCGGCTGCTTAGTGTAAGCGTGCTGCCGCTTGTTGACAGGGGGCGCATAACAGGTTCGCTAATCACTGCTGAAGACATCACCGAAAAACGTATGCGCGAGGTTAAACTCCGCCAGATTGAAAACTTAGCCAGCCTTACAACTGTCGCCGCCGGCGTCGCCCACGAGATAAAAAACCCGCTTGGCTCTCTGTCGATTCATGTCCAGTTGATACAGAAATTGCTTGACCAAGCGGTAAAAAACGCCGCGCCGGACTCTTTCGGCGACAGCTGTAGCGATGTTTCCGTTTCGTACACGAAATTCACCAAGCACATCACAACAGTCAACGAGGAAATACAGCGGCTAAACAAAATCGTCGTGGATTTTCTGTTCGCCATCCGCCCGATGGAAATATTTCCGGTAAAATCGGACATAAACCAGTTGATAAAAGATGTTATCAAATTTGTGCACTATGAGCTGAAAAGCGCCGGAATAAGGTATAAACTGCGAATTACCAAAGACATTCCGGTAGTCGAAGTGGATAAGCGCTATTTCAAACAGGCTTTGCTGAACCTCATCAAAAATGCGATCGAAGCCATGTCCGGCAGAGGCGGGCTGCTCAAAATAAGCACGGAAACCAACGAGCAAGAAATCAAAATAGACATTCATGACAACGGCCCCGGCATACCGGAACAGCACATAGCGCGAATATTCGAGCCATATTTTACCACAAAAATAAAAGGCTCAGGGCTTGGCTTGACGCTTGTGTTCAAGATTATCCGCGAACATTCGGGCGAAATCGAGGTAAGCTCAAAAGAGGGCGAAGGCGCGTGTTTTACCATCAAACTGCCGCTGCCGCAACGCGAAGGGCTTTTGCTCTGCTACGCCGATTATATCTGAACATCTAAATTAAGGAGGAGGGCGTGTACAAAAAACTGATAGTCGATTCAGGCAGACGGATGCTGAATTCCGGCTTAACCGTCGAAACATGGGGCAACATCAGCGCGATAGACCGCGAGAGCGGGCTTGTCTATCTTACACCAAGCGCAATGAGCTACGATTCTATTTGCGAAGACGATATTGTTGCGGCGAAACTGGACGGGACAATCGCGGAAGGCCGGCGCAAACCCACAATCGAATTCGCCCTTCACCTGGGCATATACCGCGCCCGCCCCGAAATAAACGCCGTTGTGCACACTCACCCCATACATTCGCTGGTTTTCGCGGTATTGCGCGAACCCATCCCCGCCATAATAGACGAAGCCGCCCAGATACTGGGCGGCGAGGTTCGCTGTGCCCGCTACGAACTACCCGGAACGCCGGAACTTGCCGCAGCCTGCGTCGAGGCTCTCGGCAAAGACGCTTACGCCTGCCTTCTGGCAAACCACGGCGCGGTAAGCGTAGGCGCGAACATGAACGCCGCCTTTCGCGCCGCCAAAGTCCTAGAGATGACAGCCCAAATCTACGCTCAGGCGCGAGTTATGGGCAAGCCGTGTTTTCTAAAACAGAAAGACATTGACTATATGCATGACTTCGCGTACCATAAATATGGTCAACAATGATTCAACACTTCCGGCTGATTCGCCGCGTGCCGCGCGGCATATTGTGCGCCGCCATACTCCCTTTCTGTCTGATATTTTCTGCTTGTAATAAAAAAAACGCTTCCGCTTCGCAGGGCTCGCAGGATTACGCCAACGAAAATTCACTTACGACAAAAAGCGGCAATGACGATGATGATTTCGCTTATGCGAATGAGGAGGCCGTAAAACGCGCCTTTACGCTTGACTACCGCGCCGAAAGTCCTGAAGCGGAACAGCCTCCCGAAACGCTTGACGCGGCGCTGCGCGCCGCGCAGGGGCTAACCGGCAAAAACTCCGGAACAGTCGAAGTAATTCCGGGACTGCGAAAACTCAGCGATTACAAAACGAATTATGTTACCGGCCACGCGGCGCGGATGCAGGCGGAAAAGGAAACGAAAACGGAAACGTTCCGCCTCACACCGCCGCGCAATGCAGGGCCGCTCACCGTTGTTGACTGGGGGCCGCAAAACTTCCTGTCTTCCGCCGTTCAAAGACCATCAATCTTTGTGATTTTCTCTCAGCCTATGGTGCCGCTTGCGGCTTTGGGCGCGGCGTCCGGCACGTCCCCCGTCGTCAGCATAGAGCCGCCGCTCAAAGGCGCGTTCCGCTGGTACGGGACATCTTTTCTCAGTTTTGAAAGCGCCGGGCCTTGCATGAGCCAGCAGACTTACACGATAAACGTTTCGCCCGCCGCGCGTTCGCTTTACGGCATGGAAATAGAAGGGCAGACGCGCTTTTCTTTCGAGACGGAGCGGCTTTCGATAAAGTCCCTCGAAGCCGGAGTGGAATTCAGAAGGCAAACCGGATTTCGTTTTTCCAAAGAAAATGTACCGCCGCTTGCCGCAAAACAACTGACCGCAGTTTTTAACTATCCGGTGCGGGCGGATGACATCGAAAACTATATTTCCGTAAGTTCCGGCAAAGGCGGTGCGAAAAGATTCACGCTGTCGCAGCTTACCGAAAACAGCCTGCTAATATCTCTGCTGGACGATGTGGAGTTCGACACGAAGGTAACAGTTACCCTTAAAAAGGGGGCGCGTTCCGGCGGGGGAAATCTGGGGACGGCGGAAGATCAGGAGTTTTCGTTCAAAACTCCCGCCTCTTTCGTCATGATGAACGCGGAAACTTTGCCCGCCTGGGGCAAATACCGCAACGTGTTCAACATTGAGTTTTCGGCGCCGCTGGAGGCGGTTTCGGCTCTCAAAGCTCTGCGGACGGAGCCTGCCATGCCGCTTACGGACGAGAACATTGAAATCTGGAATGACAACATCCGCATAAGCAACCTTCCTGTCGGGTTCAGCGAAACATTCAAAATCATTATTGATGCGAATTTGACGGACATATACGGCAGGCGGCTCGATAAGAATTACGAAGCGGCTCTCACCTCGCGCCCCGAACCCCTGCCCTCCGGTTCCGTGAACTTTTTAGACTGGGGCTTTAATATGCTTGAAGCGCAGTTTGAGCCGCGCTTCCTGTTTGAATACAAAAATATCGCGGAGGGTTCGTTTTACAAAATTGAACAACGAAACAATCCTTACAGCGACACGGCGCTAAAAACCGGTACTGTTGAGCTGACAGGTTTCAAAAAAAACCACACGTATTTTGAGGAAATGAACCTGCGCCCCTATCTGAACAGCGAAGGGAAGGGCTTTGTTTCGTTTGACGCCAGCATAAAGCTGCTTGAAAGGGAAATTGACGCCGGTACCGGAAAACAGAAAACGCGGGAAGAGACGAACTGGGTTAGCATACAGGTAACGGATTTGGGCATAACAGCCCGCACCGCCTTTAACAAGGCGGCTGTCATGGTAACTTCGCTTTCCACAGGCCAGCCGGTAGAAGGCGCGGCGGTTAAGCTGATAGCCCCCGCACTGATTAAGTCAAACGCGGACATTTCCGCCGTTGAAAGTATGGCGGAGGCGGTCACGGACAAAAACGGGCTTGCCGTGCTAAACATGGCGGCAGGCGTGCTGCGGGAAGCGCTAAAAGATAGTAACAGTTGGCTGGATGCCCCCTATGTGTTAGCCGAAAAAGACGGAGACCGCGCCGTATTTTTGCCAGACTCGCATAACGCTTGGAGTTTCGACGTATATTCCTCATCAGCAAGACTGGCGGAACGCGCAGCTCCCGTAACCTTCATGTTTTCCGACAGAGGCATATACAAGCCGGGCGAGACGATTACATTCAGAGGGGTAGACCGCTCGCTGCTGCTGGGGATGTACACGATATACAACGGCGATTACACGGTAAGGCTCGTCAAAGAAGGATACAAAGGGGAAGAAATCGCGTCTTTGGACGGAGCGGTAAGCGCGTCCGGCAGTTTTTACGGCAGCATAAAACTAAGCGATGATTTAACTCCGGGCGAATACCGGCTGGAATACATCAGAAGCGGCAGCAAAACGGCATACGCCGGTATTCCGGTAACAGTTGCCTACTTCGAGCGGCTGAAATTTCAGGCTTCGATAACCGCGCCGTCCGAAGACATAATCTCCGGCGGCGACATAAACGCCGAATTGCAAGCCTCGTATCTATCGGGCGGAAATCTTTCGGACGCCGGCTGGAACGCCTCGTGGTACCGCGTCCAAACCAGATTTAATCCCGACACGCTCGAAACGAGGGGCTTTACTTTCGGGCCGCGCGGTATGGGCGACTGGAGACGTTTCATGTCCTCGTCCAGCGGCAGCCTGTCCGCGGACGGCAAGGCCGTCCTCAGCCAAAAAACGGG
>JAIRSB010000046.1 GCA_031255655.1 Spirochaetaceae bacterium
ACCCGGTTGTCGAACACTTTATTCCCCATAAAGAAAACAAAGAATTGAAGTACGACTGGAAGAATTTGTATTATTCATGCCATAGATGTAATAGTATTAAAGGTGTCGAGAAAGACATCCTTGACTGCTGTGATGATTCTGTAGATGTTTCAAAATCCGTTAAATGCCTTTGTTCCAGCGTGCCGGATGACGATATAAAAGTTGAAGCCCAAAACGCCGATCAAAAAACCCAAAACACGGCGAATTTGCTGCACCGGTGTTATAACGAAAATAATACCGGGATAAGAAGCATTTCAAGAGAATGTTTGCACGATAGTATTTTTGAAATGTATTGCGACTTCATAACACACCGACGTATACTAAAAAACAGGGATGCATTGCAATCAGAAAAAGCGGATGCATTGGAGCATCTTAAAAACATGGTCGAAGATAGCTATCCATTTTCCATTTTCTGGAAATGGCATATTAAAAGCGAGCCGTCTTTGACGAAAAAATTCCCGGATTTGTTAGAGGCCACTGGGATATAAAATCAGTAATCCACCGGAACGCCTGAAAGTTTAATTAGCCCTCGCATTTTCTTTATTAGTGCTTCAATTTATAAAATACTAACAGTATAAACAGACAAGGTATTCGTTTCGCGCCTAAGTCTTTTATATTTTTTGATAGAAGCACTATATCACACCATCCTTTTTTCACATTCCATCCAGTTTGACGAACTTCCCCGCCGCCCTCTCAGTCTTGCATCCGCCTGAAGTCCGCATTTTATAGCGCGGAATGCTTGTAGAGACGCGGACAAGTCTGCTATAATGTATACATACGATAATGTGAGCACTAAGGACGGATTGCTGAACAAGCCTGATACGAACTGTCGCGTACCGGCTTTGCGCGCAAAATTAGCGATGGAGCATTAAAAGATAAGCGTTTTATGGTAATAGCTATTGACGGACCGGCGGGATCGGGTAAAAGCACAATTGCGGAAATGCTGGCGCGGCGTTTAACGCTGGAAGACATCGGGCATTTTGTTTACATCAATTCTGGCAGCCTGTACCGCGCGCTTACGCTCGCCTGCGTGCGGCGCGGCGTTGACATAAAGGACGAGGAAGCCGTAGCCGGAACTGCGCGGGACATCAACCTTGAATATCAGGACGGCGCTGTGTTTTTGGACGGCGAAGATGTAAGCGCTTTATTGCGCGGAGACGAGATAGACCGGGCAGTACCGCAAGTTTCGGCGAACATACCGGCGCGTCATGTAATTAACGCTTTGATACGAAAGATGGCGGCAAACCGAGATGTCGTTGTGGAAGGCAGAGACATGACGACGGTCGTTTTTCCAGACGCTCAGGCGCGTTTCTACCTCGACGCTTCGGCGGAAGCTCGCGCGCGGCGGCGTTTCGAGCAGGGCGTTTCAAAACTCGACGTAAACGAAATTCAGAACTCAATAGAAGAACGCGACAAGATAGACAGGAATAAGCCGGAAGGCAGCCTAAAAATTGCGGACGGTGTTACATACATTGATTCGTCCCACTTGACGATAACGCAAGTTTATGAGAAATTAGAAAAGATAATACGGTTAATCAGGATGAACCATGGGTCAGATGGAAGTGGAAATGGAAGCGATGGACGGGGCGGATTCCGAAAACCTCGACAAAAGCTCCCAAACACAAATTCAGCAAGAGTATGAGGCGTATCTCAAAGAGCTTGAACTGTTGGAAGAAGGTCAACTTGTTACGGGCACGGTAATACAGGTTACCGCCGATCAAGTTTTCGTTGATGTCAACTATAAATCGGAGGGAAAAATCCCAATAGGGGAATTCCCCGAACCTCCAAAAATTGGAGACAAAGTTGCGGTTATTCTCGAAAAAAAAGAGAATAAATACGGCGAAGTGGTTGTTTCCAAACAGAAAGCGGATGCTAAACTTGCGTGGAAAGATTTAAAACAGGCTTTTAGTGAGCATTTGCCCATAAAAGGCGTCATAGAAAAAACGGTCAGGGGCGGTTACGAAGTCCGGCTGGCCGGAGACGCCCACGCCTTCCTGCCGATAAGTCAGGCCGATGTAAAGCGCATCGAAAAGCCTGAAAGTATCGTGGGCAAAACTGTGGAAGTTTATGTCGAACGGCTTTATTCGGACGGAAAACCCAACATCATAGTCAACCGTAGAAAACTGATGGAAGAAACCGCGGAAAGCAAACGGGCTGAATTCTTCTCAGCCGTTCCGGTTGGCAGCGAGATTGACGGTGTTGTAAAGTCATTTACATCTTTCGGAGCTTTTGTCGATTTGGGTGGCTTTGATGGGCTTCTTCATATCCATGATATGAGTTGGGGGCACGTGATGCGTCCCAAAGACTTTGTAAAACGCGGGCAGAAAATCAAAGTAAAGGTTATCAGAATAGACCCGGAAGAAAAGCGTATAAACCTTTCGTTAAAGCATTTCACGGATGATCCATGGGTGCATTTTGAAGACAAGTATCATGTAAACGATGTTGTAAAAGGAAAGGTTACAAAACTTACTGAATTCGGCGCTTTCATTGAGCTGGAAGAAGGAATAGAGGGGCTTGCTCATATATCTGAATTCTCATGGATAAAAAAAGTGCAAAAACCAGGCGATGTTGTCAGCGTGGATGACGAGGTCGAGTGTATGATACTTGGCTACGATTTGCAGGCGGGGCGTGTTTCGCTTGGGCTAAAGCAGGTCAAAACTAACCCATGGGCGGACCTCGCGGAACGTTACCCGCCGGGAACGCGCCTAAATCGCAAGGTCGTAAAGATTACCAATGCCGGCGCTTTCATAGAGCTGGAAGAGGGCATAGACGGTTTCCTGCACAGCGATGATATTTCATGGACAAAGAAAATTAAGCATCCGAGTTCCGAACTCAAGCTGGATCAGGAGATAGACGTTATCGTGCTGGAGTCTGACGTTAAAAGCCGGAATGTCCGGCTTGGCATTAAGCAGCTTAGCGATGACCCGTGGCGCAGTTTCGCGGCGGCGTACAAAGTCGGCGATATGATAGAAGGCGAGGTTAGTTCCATAACTGATTTTGGTTTGTTCGTGAAGATTCCGGGCGGTATTGATGGGCTTGTACACAAGACTAATCTTACCGAGAAAAAAGAAGACAATGTTGACGAAGTGCTTAAATCTTACAAAATTGGTGATAAAGTCAAGGCTGTTCTTATAGAGTTGCAGTCCGACAAGCGGAAAGCGGCTTTTTCCGTCCGCGATTACAAGAAAAGATTACAGCGCGATGAAATCTCACGTTACATGGCGGCGGAAGAGACTGGACATTCGACTTTTACGCTCGGAGATATGCTTAAATCAAGGGAATCTTAACGGATTTTATCCGGGCGGGCTGAGGCGGAAGTCCGCGGGCAGCGGAATAAATTTAATTTAGATGTTGACGCA
>JAIRSB010000047.1 GCA_031255655.1 Spirochaetaceae bacterium
TGTCGAAGGTGGATAATTATCAGGTGCATTGGACCCGCCCCGATAACAACTATTCGCAGACGGTTAAAATGTCGCCCGGCATACACATATTCGAGGTAAGCTACAATGACGGCACGACATGGACAATGCAGCCCATTTCAGCTGTCGCCAAGTTTACGACAGGAAGTTCTTATACGATTTCACAGAGTATACAGGGGGCAAACATAGCGATACTGGTCAGTACGACGCGAAACGGAGTGGAAGAAAGCGCCTTGTTCAACATGAATTCGCTGTCCGCGGACGACGGTCCCCTTGCGGTCTATGTCAACACTGTTTTCAATCCCACCCTTGCTAACCCCGCAAGCAAGATTTTACTCAGTAATGACGATGCGGATATACTGTTTGAACACGACCTTATTTATCGCTGGACAGATAAAAACACCGGAAATACGACGGTGGGACGCTACGCGATAGAGATGGATTTTACTATGGGGGGCAGGATATATTTTCTGGAAGTGGATTTGGCCGCGCTTTCGAGTGAGGCTTTTCTTGCCGGCAGCTTTAGGCAGGACGCGGACATCATTGCGGTGCCTGTGGAGTGCGACGGTTTAACTGTTACATACGAATATTCAAAGCCGGAAGACATGGCGGGGAGGAAAGACTCGTTTACCATTACCGATATGACGCCGCTTGATGAAAATGCCGACATTGTGGAGTAAGCGCGGTTGTAGTTTAGAAACTGAAGTTTCTAAACTACTCTACTATCGTTACGAGTTGCCGAATAAGCAGACGGCGGTAATATTGGATTTGTCCAGCAACGCGAAACATATTTGTTGCCGGTTTACGAATCTTGCAAAACGCGCGGCGTTTTGCGGTTTTTAAGCGGAACTTGTTCAAAAACTGAAATACTGAGCAATTCCATTATTTTTTGTTTGGAGAGTGTTATGGTTCTGAAAAATGCTATGATAAATGTTTTCACATCTGAAGGCGACGCGTCCGGCGCCCTTGTCATGCTTTTTTGTGTCATAGAAGGAGGCTTTGTAAAATATAGCCTTTCCCACGATGACGACGATGATTACGATGATGACGATTATGATTACGATGATGATGAAGACGATCTTGACGAAGACGATGACGACGATGATTTTGATGACGACGACGATGATGATTTTGACGACGATGACGATGACTTTGATGATGACGATGACTTTGAGGAAGATTACGACGACGATGAGTACGAAGACGAGGACGAGTGAGCTTCTGAACGCGGCAACCCCATGACTTTTAGGTCATGGGGTTGCTAACACAGCAGTTCCTTCAGACCGTTAAAGACGGCTTCCAATTCACTGAAACGCATACAGGCTCGTCCGTCCAGCGGCGTAGGCATATTGTTCACTATGACCAGTTTGCCGCCATGCCGGAGTGTGGTTTCCGGTATCCCCGCCGCGGGATAGACCGTGAGACTGGTGCCGAGCACAAGCATGAGGTCGGCGGACGATGCTTCGCTTTCGGCGTCGCGTATGGCGTTTATCGGTAGACTTTCCCCAAAAAAAGTTATGGCAGGTTTTAACACCCGCCCGCACTTGGGACAGCGCGGCAGCTCGCCTTTTTTGACTATGCTTGCAGCCTCCGCAAAACTCATCCGTACACCGCTGCATGAAAGGCAGTAGTGCGGCTCCGGTGAGCCGTGCACTTCAATAACGCGGCGGCTTCCGCCTTTTTGGTGCAGCATATCTATGTTTTGCGTTATGACGGCCTTTATTAACCCCGCTTTTTCCATATCGCCGAGTGTGGTATGTACGATTGACGCGCTGCGCTCGTCCACGTTATAGATGAAAGAACCTGCCGTCTTGTAGTAATAGGACGGATCGCGCTCGAAATAATCAATATCGAACATCTTTTCCGCGTCCATATCGTTGTATAAGCCGTTTTTCCCGCGAAAATCGCGTATGCCAGAAAGCGTACTCACACCCGCCCCCGTCAGTGCAACACAATGTTTCGCGGAACGGATTTTTTCAAACAATACGTTGATGTCATCTTGCATATTCACCCTCCTGTCGGGATTACAGCTTAATAAGGATGCCGCCGCTCCAAAGATTTTCCAGCTCATAGAAAGAACGCGAGCTTTCTGTCATAAGGTGCGCGACCATGAAACCTAAATCGCAAATATCCCAGCCGCTGCCCAACGCTGTCTTTTTGCGCCCGCGCAGAACTGGCAGATTGTTTTCAGACGCGAATTCATTCACGCGGCGCTGTAATCCAGAAAGATGAGCGCCGCTTGTAACTGTGGCTATAAGGAAAAAATCCGTCCATACTGAAAGCGGGCGCATATCTATAAGCGTAACATCCCCGCCCTTGTGTTCTTTTAACAGCCTGCCCAGTTCCTCTGCTATGGCCTCATCCGTCTTAATGCCGGATATTCCCACTGTCGAAACCGTGCTGTCAGTTTTGAGTGTATCGCCCATTAAAGTCCCTCCCAATAATCAAAGTAAAATCAGCCCTGTATTCGTAGGGCGAATACGCCGCGTCTTCCAAAGAAGCGTCTGTACCTTCTTGCAACTCGCCGGCATTCTGCGCTGTTATTCGTTTACAATTTATAATTCCCGCGAACTTTTCCGCTTCGCCATTGAAATTTGAACGGTCTATTATTTCCGTGAATTCATAATCGCTGCTGTCGGCGTTATCTATGTTTATTACATCATAACCAAAGCCGCGAATCAATTCTGCCGTGCGTCCGGCAAGCCCCGATGTGCTTGTGCCGTTAAGAACCTCCACAGTGAAAATTCGACTGCTGCCTGTGCTCCCGGTTGTGTGCGTCAAAGAAGCCTGTGTTTGTCGCACAATGTCTTTGATTAGGCTGCCTTCATAGTATGGAAACAACAATTGCTTGCCGGAAACCTCGCGCAAATTGCCGCCTATGGGCGAAATCGTAAAACGGTCGATGTCAATATAAGACAGCTCGTCAATGAAGCGCGTCAATACACGCCTGTTCATGTTCGTTTTTATATATTCTTGAAAAAGCTGATTAACGCTGGAACTTTTTAAGAAATCTTTCTTTTCTCCCAAACGCCTTAACAGACCTGTAAAAAGACGCTGACTGCGTTGCTGCGGCGTTTCAATATCATAAACTGAGTTCTGGTAACTCAAATACTCGATTGTTTTATCGCCGTCAAGTTTCGTAAAACCCGGCGAAAAAAGAAGTGCGCCCCCATCTTCAACGCTTTTTATCTCTCCCGGAATAAATACGTTTACCCCCTCTAAAAGATCTATGGCGCTGGCAAGAGAATCCATGTTGAATACTATGTTGTAATTCACTTTTACACCGAGCAGTCTTTCTATTTCTTTGATGTAAGCCTCGATGTTATCGTTTTGATAAACTGTGTCGATGCGGTCTACGCGGTTGATTTGCTGCAAAATTAAGCCGATTTCTCCAGGCACTTCAAAGGCCGCGGCGCGTTTTGTTCCTTGATTATAAAGCAGCAAATACGCGCCGAGCGGTTTTTCGTCGTGTTCTATTATGAACATCGTGGTCAACGCTCTGCCGTCACTAAAATTCGACTCGGAAAAATCGCGGTTAAATATGATAAACGTAAATACCACGCCAGCCACGATTATCATGATGATTCCGGCAAGAAGAAAAAGACTAAAATCTATTTGTTTTTTCATGCGTGTATCCGGGAATATATTTTTAGAGTTTCGTCAGCGACGGTTAAACCGCGCTCCATAAGCCATTCAACTGTAGCGGTCATGACAGTGTTAAACAAAGCGTCAAGAGAGATTGCGCCGTTTTCCCCTACGAAAGCAAGCCGCCTAAGACGGGAGTCTACCGTTGTCCGCGCGACTTCTATTTTATCGGCGATATAAACGATTTTCGCAAGCGGCCCCATACCCTCCCTGCCCGATGTATGAAAGCGCACCGCCTCGATTATTTCTCCGTCTTCTATGCCGAATTTTTCTTGTATCAGCATCGCCGCCGCCCTGCCGTGCAGCAGGGACGGCTTTTCGTTTTCAAGTTCACTAAGCGCACCTCCGTCCTTCAGCGCGTACTCGCGCATTTCGTCCGCCCCGAATTCTTTGCAAATATCGTGCGTCAACCCGGCAAGATAAGCTTTGTCCGCGTCAAAGCCGTAACGGACGGCCATATCGGTGGAATGCAGGGCGACATTCCTCGAATGTATGAAGCGGGACGGCTTCATCATACCCCGCGTTACGTCTTCGACATAGCGTATGAAGTCCGCGCCGCCGCTCTCCGGCATTCTGCCGCCCTCTTCCCGCCGCTTCCGCGCCCCGTAAAGCCCGCATTCGTTTATGATGCGCCGCGCCCCATCAGGTATAAGCGGCTCCCAGCCGCCGCTTTGTCGTATCAAATCACGCACAGAACCGGAAGATATGTCTATGACGGTATTCCCTAGAAACGTGCAGGGATAAGGATATGTCCGGGCAGACGAACGGCGGCTAGCGATTATCACATCAGCTTCCCGCGCTACGCGCCCCGCGTCCTTCCATTTGGGGAAGGCTGAAGCAAGGTCGTCGCCTAATATAAGAGCTGGTTTTCCCTCCGGCTGATAGCGTTCGATTATGTCGGACAGGGTGTCTATCGTGTACGAAACCCCGCCGCGTTGTATCTCACAAGCGTCCACTGTGAAACGGCGGTCGCCGGAAACTGCCGCTAGCAGCATTTGCAGGCGAAGTTCCGCCGTTTCGCCTTGTTCGGGCGATTTGAATGGGGATTGATAGGCCGGAACAAGTATGATTCTGTCGTAGCCCAACGACAGCACGGCTGCCGCCATTTTTAAGTGACCGTTATGCACCGGATCAAAACTTCCGCCGAGTATCGCGTATTTCATCGCAGGAAAAATAGCTGAACGGGCAGTCCCATTAGGGCGCGAAGGCGGAAAGTCATTTTTGAATTCGGGAGCGGTTTGACATTTGCGGCAAAAGCAGGCATTCAAATCCCCGCCATGCCGGTAAAAATTCCGGCAAGTTCATCCAGACCTTCGCCGGAAAATACGGATATGCCGTACACCTGCTCGGCGGGCAGCTGCTTCCGCAGTTTGCTTAAACGCCCCGCGCTTTCTTCCGTATCGAGCTTTGTACCTATGACAACGCGCTTTTTCTTGAGCAAGTCAGGTGAGAACGCGCCTAGTTCGGCAAGAAGTATGTCCATGGCTTTGAGGTAGTTATCGTCCGAAAGGTCAATTAGAAAAGCGAGTGCGGGAGTACGGGAAATATGCTTTAAGAAGCGGATGCCGAGCCCTGCGCCTTGAGCCGCACCCTCTATCAGTCCGGGGATGTCGGCCAGAATTATGTCGCGCTCCGCTGCGCGGAGCGCACCGAGGTTCGGGATTTTCGTGGTGAACGGGTAGGGGGCTATCTTAGGGCGGGCGTTTGTGAAGCGTGCTAACAGCGAGGATTTCCCCGCATTAGGGAAACCCACAAAGCCTATATCGGCCATTATCTGTAGTTCTACGCGCAGCTTCCGGTATTCGCCAATTTTGCCCGGCAATGCCCGGCGCGGAGCCTGATTTACGGATGATTTGAAATGGATATTACCCCAGCCGCCGTTTCCACCGCGCAGAAAGATAAAATCATCCTCACTTTTGCCGAAGTCGCGCAAGAGCTCTCCGGTATCGCAGTCTTTCAGAACGGTACCCGGTGGTACAGGTATTACGACATTTTCGCCATTTTTACCGAAACGCTCCCGTCCTTCACCGTCATGCCCGTTTTCCGCCTTGAACGTCCGCTGGTAACGTAGATGTGTTAGCGTTCGCAGATTGCGGCGCACTACAAATACGACATCTCCGCCGCGCCCGCCATCTCCGCCAGACGGCCCTCCGCGCGGCACGAATTTTTCACGCCGAAAAGCGGCGCAACCGTTCCCGCCATTACCAGAGGATACCTCGATTAACGCCTCGTCAGCAAATCTGTCCATAGACGCTGGAAGCCGCCGCTTTTCGTTTTTTGCTTAGGATGGGTTCACGACGGCGAGTTTGCGTCCGCGCCGCTCGCGGAACGCCACCACTCCGTCAATCAAGGCAAACAGAGTGTCGTCACCGCCGCGTCCGACATGCTCGCCCGGATGTATCTTTGTTCCGCGCTGTCTAACGATTATTGTTCCCGCTCTGACGGATGTCCCGCCAAATGCCTTAATGCCCAAATACTGCGGATTCGAATTTCGACCGTTTTTGGCCCCGCTGCCGCCGCGTTTACGTGCCATATAAAATCTCCTATTCTCAATCTTATATTAGGTCATAAAAACACAGGTT
Organism: Spirochaetaceae bacterium; assembly: GCA_031255655.1. Taxonomy (GTDB): domain Bacteria; phylum Spirochaetota; class Spirochaetia; order Treponematales; family Breznakiellaceae; genus JAIRMY01. The sequence continues at coordinate 6,246 of JAIRSB010000047.1, forward strand.
TTTTACGACTATTTTCATCCCTTTCCCGAAGTTTTAGGAAAGTCTTTTTTTATAACAGTCAAATCACAACATTCGGGATACTCTTCCGCCACAGAAGTTAGTCCTTCGAGCAGGAAAGTCCCCGTCCCTTTCAAAAATTGCTTCGCATTCTCCGAATAGCTGATTACTGCCGAAAAAACGCCCCGCTCCGGCGCGTTCGCGTGGATGTTTATCCCTTCTTTCCCATTTAACGCGCGC
>JAIRSB010000057.1 GCA_031255655.1 Spirochaetaceae bacterium
CCCCGCGCCGTACATCGGGGATGCTATCCCCGGCCTTCCGCAAACTGCCAAGCAGCCGCTTTATGATGCCATCTCCCATACCTCCAGTTTATCATGGTTTTCAAAATGAGAATTGCTGCCCGCCTGTCCATGATGTTGTGCGTTGACTTGATGAACCGCAAAACCCGTGCGAATACGCTCATGCCCGGACACCGGCTTGTGGATATCCGCGTCAATGTGCTATATTTTTACAATGAAAACAGTGCTTACAGGCGTTAAACCGACCGGCAGCCTACATATAGGCAACTATTTTGGAGCTATAAAACCCGCCCTGACACTCGCGGAAAAGTATGAGGCGCGTTATTTTATAGCGGATTATCATGCGTTAAACACGATGAAAGACGCCGCCGAATTGAAAAACGCCATACGCGGGATCGCCGCCGGATGGCTGGCCGTGGGGCTTGACCCTGAAAAAGTCGTCTTTTACCGTCAAAGCGCCGTTCCTGAAATTTTTGAGTTGGCAACAATCCTTGCGGCTTTCACTGCGAAGGGATTATTGAACCGCGCTCACGCCTACAAAGCGGCTGTTCAAAGGAACGTTGAGCACGGCGATGATGAAGACGCGGGCGTAAACATGGGGCTGTTCACCTACCCCATTTTGATGGCGGCGGACATATTATTATTCAACGCCGATGTCGTACCGGTTGGCCGCGACCAGGTTCAACATGTTGAGATCGCACAAGACATCGCGAAAGCTGTCAACTTCAACTACAAAAAAAACCTGTTAAAAATACCGGAAGCGCTTACATTGGAGAACAGCGAGGTCGTGCCGGGTCTCGACGGGCGCAAGATGAGCAAGAGTTACGACAATACCATACCACTTTTTTCGAGCGGCGCGGCGCTTCGCAAGCAAATTATGCGTATCGTTACAAATTCGCAGGGGGTAGACGAACCAAAAAACCCCGGTGATTCCCAGATTTTCACGCTTTACTGCCTCTTCGCCTCAGAAACCGAGCGGCTGGAAATGGACAAACGCTACCGCGCCGGAGGCATGGGCTGGGGTGAGGCGAAAGAGGAATTGTTCCGCGTGATGAATCGCGAGCTATCTCCGTTGCGTGAACGTTTTAATGCTTTTATTTCTGAACCTGATCACATGGACGCAATTTTAAGAGACGGAGCGGAAAAAGCGCGAGCTATAGCTTCGCGAACTTTAGCCGGACTGCGATCTGCCGCCGGAATAGGGTGATGTTCTAAAATTATTGCAATAAAGATATAATTTGTTTCATTTATTGGAAACTCTGGACGGCAAACATTTTAGTGTTCATATATGTTGAGGCGTATTATAACCGTATCCGTACGCATTCGGTACTCGACTATGTTTCCACTGATGGGTTTAACTAAAAGAAACTCGCTTAACTATGTCTACCAAATAGGGTAAAGTCCATGTCTCCGGTATCTCGGTTGCGGATTTCGTTGAGCACGGACGCCCAGAAATTGGTCTCTTCGTTTTCCGCTATCCACAGCCTTAAAACCTCTTTCTTCCAATCGAAATTCACCCAAGAGCCGCACATACGCTCTTTATAACCCGCACCCCAAAATACTACACACAAGCTGGCTGACACTCTTAGACGAGATCGCAACACGCCGCCGCGCCCGCTGGCGGCAACAGTAATTATTTTGTTTCCCCTCCTATAAATATCTGTACGCTGCTATCACCAATAGATGCGTCATAGGCGCTGGCCATTATTTCATTATTAATTACTTTTACCCTGTTAGAAGTTTCCAAACAACCCTATTCTCTGCGCCCACTTGCCGGAATAAGATACTGAAAGCCAAGCGCGTTTACCGCTTCTTCATAGGTCTGCTCCGCGAATATACCCTGAAAAATTATTGCCGAAGCGTAAGGCGCCCACCATTCCCATGGGTTTGACGCCTCGACTATCACGGAAACCACTATTTGTTCCTCAACGTTTGTGCTGTTATAAGGCGCGTACGCGGCGAACCACGAGTGCCAGCGGTCTTGCAATCCTACTTCGCTCGTCCCTGTCTTTCCGGCGACCTCTACTGTTTTGATGTTAAGCGGAAACCGCGCGGTGCCGGAGCTTATCACAGAGCGCATATTGTTCCGCACCGTTTTGAATACCTCTTTGTCAATGTCGGATTTGTGAATTATTTCTCTTTCGATCACGCTTTCTATCTCGCCGTTCGCGCCATCGCGCACCTCTTTTAGAACATGCGGTTTGTATATGACTCCGTCATTTACTGTCATCGCTACCATATTCGCCATTTGCAACGGAGTTACCAGCGCGAAGCCCTGCCCTATCGACATATTCATCGTATCGCCGCCCTGCCATCTTTCGCGCAGACGACGTTCTTTCCACTGCGGTGTCGGGATAAAGCCGGGTATTTCCCCGGGTATGTCTATGCCGGTAAGCTCTCCCAAGCCGTAATCCCTAGCGTAGGAAACTATACGCTCAATGCCGAGGTTGTCGCGACCCACTATCCAGAAATAGATGTCGCAGGATTGTGCCATCGCTTGCTGAAGGTTGAGCCGTCCGTGTCCGGGACGGCGTATATGACATCGCCATGTCCTATCGCCATAGCTCATCTCGCCCTGACAGTCCACGGTTTTTTCCTCCGGGAAAGAGTTCTCGCTTAATATTCCCGTTGTCATGATAATTTTGAATGTCGAGCCGGGTGGATAGCTTGATTGTATCGCCCTGTTTATCAGCGGCCTTTTCGCGTCGTTCACGAGCAGTTGGTATTCCGCGCCGGAGTCATTGCTGTTGAATATGCCGGGGTCGTACCACGGGTACGAAACCATAGCCAGTATCTCGCCTGAGGAGGGGCGCATAATGACGACGGAGCCAGTGCGTTCCCCAAGCGCTTTTTCCGCGAGCGTCTGCATGCCGCTGTCTATCGTCAGCACTAGATTCTTCCCTGTTTCAGGCGCTTCTCGGATGATTTCGCGGTTGCGGGCTAAACGTCCGCGCACGTCGACTGTGCGGATTTCCCGTCCCTCTTTGCCGCGCAGCAGTTCGTCGTACTGCCTTTCTATTCCTGTTTTGCCGATTATGTCGCCTTGTTTGTAGCCGCGATTGTAAAGCACGGTCAGCTCATCGCGGGTTATGTCCCCAACGTAGCCTATGACATGCGAAAGGCTGCCTGTGTCGCGGTAGTTCCGCACTGGTTTTGACTGCCATGAAACTCCATGCAGTGTGTCAAGATTTTCGGCAATGGACGCTATTTCTTCATACTGTATATTTGACGCTATTTCTACCGGTCGGTAGAGGTGGTAGTATTCGGGCGGCAGCTTTTTTTCTAGTTGTTCGCGCGGGATGTGCAGGAATTTAGATAGATTCTCCAGCAATTCTATCATGTTTTCTTGTCTGACTTCCGCCGGAGCTATAAATACCGCAAAGGAATCGACGCTGGAGGCGATTGGGGCGCTGTAGCTGCGGTCAAAGATGTCGCCGCGCTGCGCGGGGAGTGTCATCGTTCTTCTGGATATGTCGTCCGCGCGGGAGCGGTACAGTTCTCCGTGCATTATTTGCATGATAAACAGTCTTCCGGCGTACAATACGAATATCGCTATGAATATAAGCTGTGCTACTACTATGCGGTTTTTCATTGCCGTCTCTTGAGTCACTCAGCTATATCTCCAGTTTGTTCCGTTCTGTCTGTCTTCGAGTATTACGCCGCGCTCTTTTAGTGAATTGCGTATTTCATCGGCGCGGGTGAAGTTTTTTGCCGTTTTCGCCGCGGCGCGTTCAGCTATCAGCGCGTCGATTTCGGCCTCATCTATGCCGTCTGCGCCGCTGTCTTTTTGGTAAACTCCGGCTACTAGGTCTAGTCCGAGCACATTGTCCATGTCGAAGGCTGCGGCAAGTGTGTCGCGGGGAGGCATTTCGCTGTCTTTTACTAATGCCCAAAGGGATGAGAGGGCGCGCGGTGTGTTAAGGTCGTCCTTCAGCGCGGCGTCAAAGCTATCTGAATGTTCGGCGGCTTTCCCTGAAGTGGCGCGGGCAGGCGCTATTTCCGCCGCGTCCGTCTTCGCCGCAATCGAGCGCAATGCTGATAGCAGCGATTTTCGCGCGTTTTGCGCGCTTTTTAGGCTGTCTACCGAGAATTTTATTTGATGCCGATAGTGTCCGCCCAGCAGGAAGTAGCGGTAATCCAATGGGTCAAAGCCCATTCCGGCCAGGTCTTGCAGGGTGATGAAGCTGCCGGTGGATTTTGACATTTTTTCTTTATCGAGGACCAGGAATTCATTGTGTATCCAGTATTTTACCCAAGGGTGTTTGCCTGTTGCCGCTTCGCTCTGCGCTGTCTCGTTTGTGTGGTGTATTTGTATGTGGTCTATTCCGCCCGCATGTATGTCGAACTGTTCACCCAGATATTTCATGCTCATGGCAGAACATTCTATATGCCAGCCGGGATAGCCGCGTCCCCACGGGCTATCCCATGTGAGGGCTTGGTTTTCGAACTTGCTCTTTGTAAACCACAGCACAAAGTCGCTTTGGTTTCGTTTGTTGCCGTCCGGTTCGGCGCGGGAGTGGGTTTTGTTTTGTTCGCTTAGCAGGTGTCCCGATAGTTCTCCGTAACTGGGGTATTTCGATACGTCAAAGTATAGGTTTCCGCCTGCGTTGTATGTGTAGCCTGCGTCTTCTATTCGTTTTATCAGGGCTATCATGTCGTCTATGTGTTCGGTTGCTTTGCAGATGATGTCCGGTTTCTGTATTCGCAGGCGTTCTGTGTCGTTAAAGAAGGCTTTTGTGTAAAATGCCGCTACTTCTAGTACGCTTTTGCCACGTTCTTCCGCGCTTTTTAGCATTTTATCGTCGCCGCTGTCGTCGTCGCCTGTAAGGTGGCCTACATCGGTAACGTTCATTACATGGCATACTTTGTACCCGAAGCGGCGCAGCGTGCGGATGAGTACGTCATGGGTAACGTAGGCGCGTAAATTGCCGATGTGGGCGTAGTTGTAAACTGTGGGGCCGCACCCGTAAAAACCTACTTTGTCTTCGTGGACGGGTTTGAACGGTTCTATTTTCCTTCCGAGTGTGTTGTATAGGTATAAGGGCATAAGTCAATCTATGCTGTTACAGGAGAAATATCAAGGCTGTAGTGCATGGAGGGGCAGTGGGTGGCACGGCGTGGACATTAACCCGGTTGGGGAGCAGAGTATTAAGCGTGGTTCCCTGAATTAAACCCATCAACCGGTAGTTCTAGTCAGTAGTGGGCATGAACTTCCGCCTACTACGGGTGTTCAGTCCGTTTTCCGTATCAAAGCGGCCGTTTTCTTACGGCTTATACCCGTTTGCTGTGTGTTTGTAGCAACCCTTCTCTCGCGCGAGGGCTTCCGTACCGGTAGCAATGCCGTTGCGGTAGTGGGCGCTGCCTGACACCCCGAAAATAGCGGTCATCTCCCTGACGGTGTATTCGTTCCGATGCTTCTGCATGAAACGGTACGACATCACCAGTGTTCTTCCTGTGCGAAGATGACGCGAACTAAAGTTCGGCTGATTTTTTAGTATTTCACGTGAAGCCCCACTTCACGCCGTATCACGCAGCGCTTTGATTTCCTTCCGCAAGCCGGCAAGTCCCTTTGTTACTCGGACGTCCGTGCCCGGAGAAGGTAGGCAATCCGTCCAACGTGAAGCTCCGCCTCACGCCCCTGTTTTATCCAGCGGCGCGGTACGTTGATACACAAATCCAACTTAGTGTAATTTCTGCACTGTTTAACTGCGGGGTATTCACTATTACTCACCGCGCCTTTATAATTGCGACATGGAATTTACACAAGAATATATTGACGGGCTTGCGGTGGATGAAACCGCCGTCATGAAACGGATAGCCGAAGCACTTTCCGTGCGTTTAGATCAGGTGTCCGTTGTGGTTGGGCTTTTTAACGAAGGCGGCACCGTGCCGTTCATAGCGCGTTATCGAAAAGAAGCGACAGGCGGACTCGACGAAGTGCAGATTCGCGGCATCGAGCATATGTTTTCAAGCGGTGTGAACATGGAAACGCGGCGCATTGAGATCATCAGAGGGATTTTTGAACAAGGCAAACTGGACGAACCGCTGTATGAAAACATACTTAAAGCGGCGTCTTTGAGCGAGCTTGAGGATATTTACGCACCGTACAAACGCAAGAAAAAGACACGCGGCATGGTCGCACAAGAAAAAGGACTCGCTCCGCTCGCGGATTTAATGCTGGAACTCGATGACGAGACGATTCGCGCCAGAGCCGCCGAATTCATCCGTGAAGACGCTGAAGCTCCCGAACTTTCCGTCGCCACTGTTGATGACGCGCTGCAAGGCGCCATGGACATTCTCGCGGAACGCGCCGCCCAGGACGCCGAAAACCGCGCGGAGATAAAGAGCTTTTACCGGGCTGACGGACGCATAATAGTTAAAGGCGCGGGTGGCGAGGACGAAAAAAAATCTTCCGTGTACCAAATGTACTGGGATTACACGGAAAGCCTGTCGAGTATAAAACCGCACCGCATACTTGCCATCAACCGCGGTGAGCGTGAAGGCAAACTGGAAACAATCATAGACATTGATGAGAACGCGGCTGTCGAGAAACTGCAAAATAAATACGTTATCAATAACACATATCATAAAACGGCGATAGAAGACGGGCTTAAACGCCTCTTGTCCCCGGCAGTTATTCGCGAACTGCGCGGAGACGCGAGCGACGCGGCTGATGAGCACGGGATAGGCGTATTCAGCGCGAACTTAAAGAACCTGCTGATGCAGCAACCTATCAAAGGTACGCGGGTTTTGGGCATAGATCCCGGTCTCCGTACTGGGACCAAGTGCGCCTGCCTCGACGAGACAGGCAAATATCTACGCTACTTTGTTTTTAAAAACGATAGGGCGGAAGAAGCAAAAAAGATAATTTTACAAAATATAAAAGAGAATAACATACAACTGATAGCTGTCGGCAACGGAACGGGTTCAAAAGAGGTGCAGGAAATTGTTACGCAGCTTATCAGCGAAAATAATCTCGATGTCATGTACACTGTCGTTGACGAAGACGGCGCATCCGTATACTCAGCAAGCGATATTGCCCGCGAAGAATTTCCAGACCTCGATTTGACGATACGTGGCGCGATTTCCATTGGACGGCGGCTGCAAGATCCGCTTGCGGAGCTTGTCAAAATCGACCCGAAATCAATCGGCGTCGGGCTGTACCAGCATGATGTAAACCAGAAAAAGCTGTCGGACACGCTAGATGAGGTTGTCTCATCGGTGGTAAACAATGTCGGAGTCAATTTGAACACGGCAAGCGCGTCGCTGCTGCGCTATGTTTCCGGCATAAACAGACAGCTTGCTAAAAAAATCGTCAAATACCGCGATGATAAAGGAAAGATAGCTTCGCGTGTGGAATTACTGGATGTCCCCGGCATGGGGCCGAAAACTTTCGAACAGTGTGCCGGCTTTCTTAGAATACCGGAAAGCTCAGAAGCACTTGATAATACATGGGTTCACCCCGAAAACTACGAGCTTGCCCGCTTCATCAAAGGTACCGTTACAGCGACAGGCAATTTGACGGCGGATGCGCGGGAAGAATTAAAGGGGAAATACGCGGTAGGTGACACCACGATAAACGATATCTTTGACGAACTAAAGAAACCCGGGCTCGACCCTCGCAGCGCGTACCCGAAACCCATCATGCAGAAAGGAGTCGTCGCGTTTGAAGACCTAAAAGAAGGGATGACAGTAACCGGCAAGATAAAAAATGTCGTCGATTTCGGTGCTTTTGTGGATTTAGGCATAAAAGAAACCGCTTTGGCACATATTTCGGAACTAAGCGACAGCTTCGTGAAAGACCCTATGGACATAATTAAAGTGGGCGACGTTCTGGATTTCAAAATAATATCCCTTGACACGGAACGGAGGCGCATAAGCCTTTCACGCAAAAGCGGCGCTTCGGCCAAACAGTCCGCGGTGCAGACAAGCGGCGGCGCGAAAACGAGAAATACAGCCGCGCCTTACAACGGCGACAGAAAAAAAATCACGGTAAAAAAACATAACTCGCGGGACGACGACGGGCTCATGTACAATCCCTTTGCCGAAGCCTTTAAGAAGCGTTGAGGACTTTCAAAACGTGCTTATGTTTTCTATTTTTATCGCCATCCTTGTATATATTTTTAGACGTTTTATGACGGCGCGATAGCAGGGACACGGGATTTTTATATAAGTGTATATATAATAAGCATTTAATTCTGTTAAAAGCCTGCGTTAAGACTTGGCACGGTTCATGCTAGTATAATTGGTATAAACTCAGAATCATTTATGGAGATAATATGAGCATGGCTTTGTTTGAAATGCAAAATGATGATGTTTACCAGACCTACATCAATCAGGTAAAAAAAGTTCCTCTCCTTACTGTTGAAGAGGAGCGTGAACTCACTAGCCGCATCGCGGAAGGTGATAAAGCGGCGATGCGGCGTCTCATTGAAGCAAACTTGAGGCTGGTTATAAAAATTGGTCAAAAATACCGTTCTCCTGATGTTTCTTTGATGGATTTAATTCAGGAAGGAAATGTCGGACTTATGCGAGCGGTTGAAAAATTTGATGTAAGTAAAAACACGCGCTTTTCAACCTATGCTGTATTATGGATTAAACAGGCTATAGCGCGTTTTGTCGTTAGCAAACGCCGCACCATCCGTCTTCCCTTGAAAAAAGAAGAGTTACTGCGCAGGATTTATATCGCGGAACACACACTTCATCAAAAATTCGGCCGTTCCCCGAAAATTGGGGAGGTTGCGGCTGAAACTGGTTATTCAATTTCTGATATTGAACTGGTCATGAACGTAGCTTGTAATCCGCTTTCGCTGGAAGCCGAACTTTCCAGCAAATCCGGCGCTTCGTTTGCCGAAGTTTGTGAAGATAATCATCAATCTAATCCAGAACGCGAGTTCATGGCTCGTTATTCCAAACATGAAACACGACGTTTCCTAAAGACGCATTTGAATTTCCGTGAAAGGGCTGTCATACTTCACCGCTTCCATCTGGTTGACTCCGATATGTACACTTTCCAAAAACTTGGCGACAGCTTGGGTATTTCTGCTGAAGCCGTGCGTCAAATCGAAAAAAGGGCTTTGAACAAAATACGCAATAAGCGCGAAGAATTGCTTAAGTGCGTCTATGCATAGATTATCTTGAAGAAGGCGTCCGAAAACTGCTGGAATGCCCGCCCGGTGTTCCAGCAAAAGTTAAAGTCCGTCCTACGCGTGAACTAGCGGTTCTATTGGAACGTTACTGCGGAGAGATAGAGCTTTTTAATCCGGCTTACGGTCTGACCACCGCCGCGAACAGACGGGAACTGGTGATAAAACACATCCTAGACTCGCTTGCCCCCATCAATATTATAAATCAACTTGTTGCCGAAGGTCTTACGCGGGATTCACGAATAGTGGATGTCGGGTCCGGAGCCGGTTTGCCGGGTATTCCTCTTGCGTTGACTCTGCCCGACGTTTCCTTCAGCCTGCTGGAGCGCATGGGGCGGAGGGTGGGTTTCCTGCGAAACACGGCGGCAGTTTTGTCGCTTCCCAATGTCGAAATACTTGAAACCGAGATGGAAAAAGCCCCGCAAGACATAGCCGGAATAGTCTGCTTTCGCGCTTTTCACCCGCTTACGCCTAAAATTCTTAAAAAACTTTTTCGCCTGTTAAAGCCCAATGCCTGCATTGCCGCCTACAAAGGACGGCGCGAAACTGTCGATGCCGAAATGTCTACGCTGCCGCCTTTTCTGGAATCGCAAAATGCTGAATGGAGTGTTATACCCTGCCCTGTCCCGTTCATGGACGACGAAAGAAACCTTGTGCTGATACGGCGCTTTGCCGTATAATTCCGTGCGGAGACAAATTGTGATGAGAACTTTATTTTTCGCGCTTTTATCGCCAATTTTTGTATTTTCTATATTTTTCGCCGCGTCCTGCAAAACCGTTGCGCTCGGTGTGGAAACTGCAGGGCATATACTCGAAGGGACGGCTTTCAACGAAAAAACTGTCAAAGTCTATAAAACCGCTGATAAAAACCTTGATTTCCGCGTGATTTCCATGAAAGATGGCGAACGGCGTGCAGTGTTCACTCTTAACTCTATTCCATACCTTCGCTTTTATTGTTCCGAGCCAGACGCGACGGGACATTTTTCCGTTACTAGACTCAATTTCCTGTTTAGCAATCCTGACGGCTGGATGGAAGGCGCTATGGCGGTTTCCGGCATGGGCGTTCTTAGCAGCGATGGGAATTTTTCAATTGACGGGGACATTAATCTTGAAGAGATCACAGGCGGGGCGATAAGACGGCGGGACAGACACATTTCCGGTGAACGCGCTGTCACAGAACTGCGCAATCGCAGCGAACGCATCGCGTCCGTGATCACGTGGATGAAGGAGCGTCCCTCACCGTGGGGCGGGGCGGAAGTCTCGCTTGCCGGTTTTGAAAGTTACTGGCGGCCTATTCTTTTGCCGGAAATAGCACCCACGAAACAACGTCCTATCCGTTTTAACGAATTAAAAAAAGACGGAGAGTACTCTTACGGCGAGAACGTAAGATGGAACACCGCTTACACGCGGGAACTTTTTCCAGAACATTTGCGCCGCCTGCGCGACAGCGGCAGCCTGCTGCGCGACTGGGAAGAGGCGGCAGCATGGTTTTATATTTATTATAATTGGTATACCATTGTAAAAACGCTGAATGAGCTGGTCCGGGTAACCGCTTGATTCTGTCATGAGCGGGTTTTCCGGCAGTTTGCCAAAGAGCTGTTTTCTGTGCTCTTTGAGTCTCAGAAAAGATGCGGGAGGGGATGAACTAGATTTTGTTTGCACAAGGAGGAATTAATTTATGCCGGAAACTGGCGAAAAAAAAGTTGTGTTGGCTGTTGACGATACGCCTGAGGCGTTACAAAGCATAAGCTCCATTTTGGGTAACGATTATGATGTACGGCTCGCGGTGGACGCCGCTTCCGCTGAAGCCGCTTTGTCGAAAATCGACAATGTTGATTTGATGCTTCTCGACGTAGAGATGCCGGATGTATCTGGAATTAAGTTTCTTGAAAAGTTGCAGCGCAACCCTTCCTACAAAAATATTCCCGTTGTTTTTATTACTGCCCATAAAGAGGACGCGGTGATTAAAAAAGCCATAAAAAATGGCGCGAAAGGTTATGTAACAAAACCTTTTTCACCAGACGCGCTGTTGGAATCTGTCCGCTTTTTTTGCGCTTAGACACGTTATTCGGCGGGGATTTATTACCCGCCGCAAGTCCACTCCGCCGCGAGGCGGAGTGGCGGGATCATTCGGCATCGCCTATCATGGCGGTTCCCGCACCGCGGTGCCGGTTATCGCCGCCGGAAAGCGAATCCGGCATGAAATATGTATGGGACACGACTCCGGGCCCGCGGTCGGGAACGGGATCGTCCCAAGTGGCGTCATAAAATTTCCACGCACCGTCTATATAGACATTGTTCCACGCGTGCCGTATTGAACGCGCCGCGACAATTTTCACAGGAATTCCCGCCGCTCTAAGCAGCGCGGCGGAAAGATGGGCATACCCTTCGCATACGGAAGTGCCGCTTTCGATGACAGATACCGCATCCGTCTTTCTGGCGCGTGAGCGATTGCTGAACGACGCGCTGTCGTATGAAAGATTCGACACGATATAATCGTGTATCAGGCGCGTTTTAGCGGCATCGTTTGTCTCCCCAAAAGTTATGCTGTTTAGCAGGTTGCTGACGATAAAATCGTCGCTTGGAACATTGAACGTGGGGTACATCCAGCGCATATCGCCGTCAACGGACTGTTCATCGCGCTTATTGAAAACTGTCAGCGTAACCGGTTCTTCGCTGTATGAACCGCTGATCAAAGCACCCTCGCCCTTAGGCGGCCTCGTTATAACCGCACTGTCAAATGGATATATCTTTATCGTATATTCTCCAGCTCCGAACGGCAGCCATATTCTTTGACTAAAATTGTTTTTTATCATGTACCATGTTTCCAGCTTTGTACCATTCTTTGTTACGGTAACGCGGGCGTGGTTTTGGCTTCTGGGCTTGTTGACGCTGCCCTCTAATAGAAAAAAGCCGTCCGTCTCAAACGCGGTATGGGCGGGATTTGTTATTCGCAGACTTTCGCGTTCCTCTATCGTGGACGCCGTGTCATTTTTGTCTATGTATCCGCTATAAGTTTGTCCTGTTCCCGGGTAAGTGAACGCTTTTTTCAGATAATCTGCCGGATGAACGGTAATAATCCCGCTCACCGCTTTCAGACTGCCGGAAACTGCGCTTACGGTAAAAGTCCCTTCACCCGGAGGCGTCCAAAAGCCTTCGCTATCTATTTCACCGCCGCTTGCGGAAAACACGGTTTTCGTGCTGCCGGCAAATTCGCTTTTGTCGGAACGCAGTGTTTTTGTTGTGAACTTTATGCGGTGTAAACCTTCCGCGCCCACAAAAGTATCCTGATTCCCGCGCGGAAACAGCAGCAACTCCACGCCCTCATCCCGGACGATAGTTACATCATCAAGGTAAACGGCGTTGTAACCCCTTGTAACAACGGCGCCTCTGGCATTTTGCGTCTCGAACCTCACACTGTGTTTTCCGGCGGGCAACGGCAGAGTCGCTTTCAGCCACGGTACGCCTACACCATCGAAAGATGCCGCTTGCTCGCCGTTCAAATACACTTTGAAGTTCTGTCCGGCGCGTCCGTATATCTCCGTTTTATACCGGAAACTTATCACGGAATCGACTGGAACATCAATTTCGGAGAGAGTCAAAGCAGAACTGCCTTTTAACGCGGCGTTCAGTTTAATAAATTTTGTATCATTTTCAAAAAATTTCAGGTCGTTTTTATTTATTTCCGTTTGAGCATCCGTTAATTCGGCATCCCCGTGCCATAGCTTGCCCTCGCCGGATTCAAAATTTTGATCAAAAGTTTCTCTAAAAACAATAAAATCCGAATTTTGCGAACGCTGGTTTTGTGGATATACCGGAATGTTCGCCATTAAAAAAAATATTGTTAATGACAATAAAAAGGATTTCATAAAATACCGCTCCATACTTTCCCCAGGGAGGATTCGAACCCCCACAGGCAGATCCAGAGTCTGCCGTGCTACCATTACACAACCGGGGAATGGAATTAGCGGTTTCGCGCGGGAAAATTGATTAACTCCGCGCGAATATTTTCGGGAGCGACGGGACTCGAACCCGCGGTCTCCGGCGTGACAGGCCAGCGCGATAACCAGCTTCGCTACGCCCCCAATGGTTTTAGCGTATAACAGCAAAAAAAAAATGTCAATAGCCTTTGTTCC